>CALFIU010000110.1 GCA_937877455.1 uncultured Bacteroidales bacterium | reverse complement strand
AAAAATTGAACTTTAAAAATATGACAAAAAGGTTTAGTATCCCGCCGGTAAAAATCGTCCTCGGCAATACTAAACCTAAACTCTTAAACAAGAGCGTTGTTATTGTTTTTACTTCAGTTCAACTTCTGCACCAGCTTCTGTCAATTTAGCTTTAATAGATTCAGCTTCTTCTTTAGAAACTTTTTCTTTAACAGTTTTGGGAGCTCCGTCAACTAAGTCTTTAGCTTCTTTCAAGCCCAAACCAGCAAGTTCTTTAACAAGTTTTACGATTTGAAGTTTCTGAGCACCAGCCGATTTGAGAATAACGTCAAATTCGGTTTGTTCAGCGGCTGCAGGACCAGCACCAGCTGCAGGTCCAGCTGCTACAGCAACAGCGGCTGCTGCAGGTTCAATACCATATTCTTCTTTGAAAATTGTTGCAAGTTCGTTAACTTCTTTAACAGTCAAATTAACCAATTGTTCTGCTAATGCTTTCAAATCTGCCATTTTTTTGTCTATTTTTAGATAAAATTGTTTTTAAATTAATTGATTTATTCAGCTCTTTCCGAAAGAGCCTTAACGATGCCGGTAAGTTTGTTTTGTCCCGACTGCAAAGACGAAATAACGTTTTTGATCGGTGATTGCAACAAACCAATGATGTCGCCCAGCAATTCTTCTTTTGACTTGATAGAAGACAAAGTCTTCAACTGATCGTCGCCGACGTAGATGCTTTCTTGTACATAAGCTGCTTTCAAAACTGGCTTATCACTCGTCTTACGAAATTCCTCTATCATTTTTGCAGGTGCATTTGCCGTGTTGCAAAACATAATAGAAGTGTTTTCTTTCAACAAAGGATAAATCTCGTCAACACTTTTATTCGATTTTTCAAAAGCTTTTCTCAACAAAGAGTTTTTAACAACTCGCAAAGTAATTTGCTTGTCAAAACATGCTTTACGAAGTTTAAAAGTGTCAGCAGCGTTAAGATCTGAAATGTCAGCTAAATAAAAATTATTAGAATTGTCAATTGCTTCTGCAAGCGAATCAATTATAGTACCTTTCTGAGATTTTTTCATCTTTTAAAAATTTTATTCAGCTGTATCGATTGATTTAACATCCACTTGAACACCAGGTGTCATAGTTCCACTGAGGTACACACTTTTTACATAAGTTCCTTTTGCAGCAGCAGGTTTTAATTTTATAACCGTACGCAAAAATTCTCTTACATTTTCGTAAAGTTTCTGACCATCAAATGAAGCCTTTCCAATGGGGCTATGTACAATTCCGTATTTATCAACTTTAAAGTCAATTTTACCGAGTTTTACATCTTTAACAGCCTGGGCAATGTCCATCGTAACAGTACCAGTCTTTGGATTAGGCATCAAACCACGAGGTCCGAGTATTCTACCCAATTTACCAACCTGACCCATACACGAAGGCATTGTAATAATAACATCAACATCAGTCCAACCTTGTTGAATCTTTTGAACATATTCTTCAAGACCATAGTAATCGGCACCAGCAGCCTTAGCTTCTTCCTCTTTTTCAGGAGTACAAAGAACAAGCACCTTTTTATCTTTACCAGTACCGTTGGGCAACGTAACAACGCCCCTTACCATTTGATTGGCTTTCTTAGGATCAACACCAAGGCGAACATCAACGTCCACAGAACTATCAAACTTTGTAGAAACCATAGATTTTACAACATCACAAGCTTCACGGAGTTGATACAATTTGCCTTCTTCAAGTTTATCGAGCGCAGCTTTATAATTTTTACTTACTTTTCCCATTTCGATTTATATTTATTGTTTATCAAAAGGTGATGGGCCACTAACAACTATACCCATGCTTTTAGCCGTGCCTGCAACCATTTTCATTGCCGATTCAACTGTAAAACAATTTAAATCCGGCAATTTGTCCTCGGCAATCTTCTTTACTTGATCCCAAGTAATAGTTGCCACTTTACGTCTGTTGGGTTCTGCCGAGCCTGATTTAATTTTAGATACTTCTTTCAATTGAGCAGGCGCGGGAGAAGTTTTGATAACGAAATCAAACGATTTATCGCTGTACACAGTAATAACAACAGGACAAATTTTTCCTCCCAAGTCTTTTGTGCGAGCGTTAAATTGTTTGCAGAAATCCATTATGTTCAAACCTTTGGACCCCAAAGCTGGACCTACAGGTGGCGAAGGATTGGCTGCACCGCCTTTGATTTCCAATTTAACAAATCCGGTTATTTCTTTAGCCATTTCGTTTAATACTTAAAAATTGTTTTTATAATAATTGACTGCTTGTATATTTGAAATTGTTGGAAGCATTTTGAGAGGAAATCAATTTCAAAACAGCATTTCGTCAGATTATTCCTTATTTTTCTCTACTTGAACATAACCCAATTCTAATGGAGTTTTTCTTCCAAAAATTTTCACCATCACTTTGAGTTTTTTCTTTTCATCATTAACCTCCTCAATAACTCCCACAAAAGAGTTAAATGGACCATCAACAACCTTTACTGTTTCTCCAACACAATAAGGAGAGTCGATAATCTCCTCCCCAACTTGTTCGTCCACAGTTCCAAGCATACGATTTACCTCTAAGGCTGTAAGTGGCATAGGTGTACCATTTTTAGTTTCACTCAAAAAACCAAGTACACCAGGAATATCACGCAACACTTGAGCGACTTCAGCTGTAAGTAAACATTCTACAAATACATATCCAGAAAACAAAATTCTTTCTTTGCTTACTTTCTTACCATTACGAACTTGAAAAACTTTTTCACATGGTATCAACGCACGAATAATCGACTCCTGTAAATTACGTCGGGCAGTTTCTGACTCTATATATTCCTTAACTTTTTTTTCTTGTCCCCCGATAGCACGAAGAACATACCATCTGATTTCCTTGGGCTTATCGGACATTTTATCTGATTCGTTCATTTTTATGTTCCCTTTAGCAGGTGCTACCAATTATTTGAACAATCCGTATATAACCTCCATAATAGATTTAAGCGAAACATCCATCAGAAAAACCACAATGGCTATAATGAAAGTCGCAACCATAACGATAACAGCACTATTCTGAAGTTCTGACCAAGTAGGCCAAGAAACTTTATTTACAAGTTCATCGTAGGTTTCTTGAAGATATACTTTTAATTTAGACATTTTTTTTATTCTATTAGCACGGGTGGAGAGGCTCGAACTCCCGACGGCTGGTTTTGGAGACCAGTACTCTACCAACTGAGCTACACCCGTTTTTAAAAGGGAAAGCTTTAACTTTCCCTAAATTAGTTATATAAATTATTATTCAATAATTTTACCAATTTGACCAGAACCAACAGTTCTACCACCTTCGCGGATAGCAAAACGAAGACCTTCGTTAAGTGCAACAGGGTAGATAAGTTCTACAGTAATTTGTACGTGGTCACCAGGCATAACCATTTCAACGCCTTCAGGAAGAGCAATTTCACCAGTTACGTCCAAGGTACGCAAATAGAACTGAGGACGATAGTGGTTGTGGAATGGAGTATGACGTCCACCTTCTTCTTTTTTCAAAACATAGATTGATGCTGAAAATTTGGTGTGAGGTGTGATTGAACCTGGTTTAGCGATAACCATACCTCTCTTGATTTGTTCTTTATCAATACCACGAAGAAGCAAACCTGCATTGTCACCAGCTTCACCTTGATCAAGAAGTTTACGGAACATCTCAATACCAGTTACAACAGATTTTTGAATAGCATCTTTTGTAAGACCAACAATATCAACAGGGTCGTTAAGTTTTATAACACCAGTTTCAATTCTACCAGTAGCAACAGTACCACGACCAGTGATAGAAAATACGTCTTCAACAGGCATCAAGAATGGTTTATCAACATCACGAGTAGGTAATGGAATATATTCGTCAACAGCTTTCATAAGTTCCATTACTTTTTCAACCCATTTTTCTTCACCATTAAGAGCACCAAGAGCAGAACCACGGATAATAGGTGTGTTATCTCCATCATACTCATAAGAAGAAAGGAGTTCACGAACTTCCATTTCAACGAGTTCGAGTAATTCTGGGTCGTCAACCATATCACATTTGTTCATAAACACAACAATTCTTGGCACATTTACTTGACGAGCCAAAAGGATGTGTTCACGAGTTTGTGGCATAGGACCATCAGTAGCTGCAACAACGAGAATAGCACCGTCCATCTGAGCTGCACCAGTTACCATGTTTTTAACATAGTCAGCGTGTCCAGGGCAGTCAACGTGAGCGTAGTGTCTATTTTCTGTTTGATATTCAACGTGTGCAGTATTGATAGTAATACCTCTTTCTTTTTCTTCAGGAGCGTTGTCGATAGAATCGAATGAACGAACTTCAGAGAGACCTTTGTCAGCCAAAACTTTTGTGATGGCAGCGGTTAAAGTAGTCTTACCGTGGTCAACGTGGCCAATAGTACCAATGTTTACGTGTGGTTTAGACCTATCGAAATTTTCTTTAGCCATGGTATAAAATTAAATATTTGTTGGTAAAAAATTTTAATTTAAATTGTTTTTGTTTTTTGATTTTTTTTTGATAAAGTTACCTTATTCAAAAAAAAAAATTACCCGACACCGGATAAAATTCTGAGCCGAAGATGAGAGTTGAACTCATGACCCCCGCCTTACCAAGGCGGTGCTCTACCACTGAGCTACTACGGCTTTTAACCCTTGGTTAGAGCGGGAAACGAGGCTCGAACCCGCGACCTACAGCTTGGAAGGCTGTCGCTCTACCAACTGAGCTATTCCCGCATTAATTTGTGGGGAGTGATGGATTCGAACCACCGAAGTCTAAGACAACAGATTTACAGTCTGCCCCATTTGACCGCTCTGGAAACTCCCCGAACATTCCTAATTCTATTTTGCTTAACATTTGAGCCGGTGGAGGGATTCGAACCCCCGACCCGCTGATTACAAATCAGCTGCTCTGGCCAACTGAGCTACA
>CALFIU010000109.1 GCA_937877455.1 uncultured Bacteroidales bacterium | reverse complement strand
TACTTTTCTCAAACATTGCGTTCAGGAAACTTATCAACAGGTCTTTGTTGAACTCAGTGCCGAAGAGTTTCTTGAATCCGAAGTCGGTGTATGGGTTGAGGTATTTGGCCATGGTTATCTCGCAATTAATGTTCGAATGCAAAGATAATTGAAGTTTTTGTGATTTGCAAAAAAGACTGCCGAAAAATCATGGTAGATTTTTCGGCAGTCGATTCTATTGTTTTGTACAGTCAAGACAGAACACGGTAATTTCTACAAGGGACAGACAAGGCGGACAGAGAAACCGTATTCACGACGGGAGTAGTGATGCGCAGGGTGGACGTCGGTCGATTTGATGCGGACGCGCCCCGCATAGTAGGTGAGGTCGGCGGTCGACGACCAGTACCAGCTGCTTGAACTTGTTGAAGTTGGCCAATGACTGGTCGTAGACCTGATTTGAGTGCGGGTCTGTGCCGACCGGCAAGTCGATTTCTGCGCGTGTGATGTGCAGGAACGACTGGGGGTTGCCGTCAGCCATCACAGCGGCTTCCTGCGTGTTCATCACGTCGTAAGGCAGGCACGAGAGCGCGGCGGCTATGTCTTTGCGGGGTCTGAGCCCCTTGAACGGTTTTACTATTGACATTTTTTTGTTATTGAATTATTCGGCAAAGTTATAAACTTTTTGAGATATTGTCTTATTTTTTTGTTGGATTTAGGATTTGAAGTTGAATATATTTCTTTTTCCGTCTTTTTATATCAAAAAAAATGTGCTGTTCTGAAAAGTTTTGCTACCTTTGTAGTATCCAATTTACGAAAATGAACGTGTATATGAGAAAATTCAGATCCATATTGGTGCATGTGAGCGTGATTGCGGCAGTGTCGTTAGTGGTGTTGGTAATCAGCATTTTAGGCTATATCATCTGGCAGACCGGGCAGCACAAGGAACTCGTCAAGGCAGCCAAGATAGAACATCAAAATATGTCGGAAAAGATTAGGAAGGCCAAGTCCGAAAACTACCGCAACCGCCGTTTCTTAACTTTAGCAGACTGAATTATGATAGAAACTAATTTCAAAAATACCGAAATCGGAAGGATCCCTCAAGAGTGGGAAGTAAAGAAAGTTCAGGAACTTACTGATATTGTCACAGGGGCAACCCCTTCAACTGCTATTCCTCAATATTGGAATGGAGATAATATTAGATGGATGAGTTCAGGAGAGTTGAATTACAAACTAAACTTTCGCAAGTGTCATAACACGTTGTCAATCAAATCATTCCAGCTTTGTTAAGTTTTTAACTAATTGATTTTCAATGACTAAACCGATAAGTAAAGTATCCTTATAATCGTTTAATTGAGTCTTGATATTCTCAACTAAATCTCTGATAAATAGAATGATACGTTCATTTATTGTTAGTTCGAGAGTGTCTTTGGTTATTTCTTCAAACAAGCCGCCCATTGTATCATACTTTTGTTTGCGAAGTATCGTAGAGAGGATGTTGAACCGTATGAAAGAGAAAGTTATCTCCGCTATCTGAACGTCAAAATCCACTGATTGACAATTGTTTAGTAGTAAGTGCTGTTTACATTCCTTGAAGAAAACTTCTATCGACCACCGCATGGCATAGATTTCCATAGCACTTTCAAAGTTCAAGTCCACGTCTGTGGTTATGATTGTGCGCCACTTGCCTTTTTTGGTGAGCCTGATGCAGAACAATGTTACAGGAGTTTCCTTGAACACTACGTCGCGACGGATATACTTGCAGTTGTATTGCTTTGATGTTTTTGTGTCTTTCCTTTTGGCTATTAATTCGTTTATAGTCAACTGCTTGTCCTTGTAATCGTACTTCGTGTTGCCGTGCTTTGCCATGCCGAGAAAGTTTATTTTCAATGTTTTTGTGACAAACCTTATAAGTTCAATGCTGCAAAACCAACTATCGGCAAGCACATATTTGGCTTTAAAGCCGTGGCTAAAGGCTCTTTTAAGCATTTCCATCACGCTTTCAGGTTTAGGCATTTTGTATTCGGTTACACGCTCTGTATTTTTCCTGCCTTTTTTGGAATGCTGCTTTTTCTTCTGAGCCTTTGTCATGCCGTAGTCTCCGTTTTTGCCGGGTTCGCCATGCAGTGAAAAATCAAGCCCAAAAATACTTTTGCCGTCATTGTAGATTAGAGACAACATTTTGTAACCAAGTATGTATGAATGTGTTACGTGAGAAAAAATCTTTCCGAGCAGTTCAAAGCGGCAACCGGTCTTCTTCAAGTCGGTGTCATCTACGATGAGACATTTGGGGAGTTTGTTGTTGTCTGTCTCGGGTTCAATGCGTTTGCGCAGTTTCTTGGCGATGCAGAAATTAATCTTCCTAAAATCGATGGAATTGTCCTTCTTGAAACGGTACAAGGTATCTTTGCCACAATCGATTTTGCTGTATAGTTTTGATTTGCAATAATTTGCAACATTCTTAATGCAAAAAAACGGCATCAGGAGTATGAGTATGAATTTGATACTCTGACTATATTTAGCATTATAATTGGTTGAAAGACAGAGACTTTTGTCGTTTAAATTCAGCATGTCAAGTACCGTGAAAATGGCATTGGCTGAATTGTCGAAATTTTCAACAAAGAATTTTGATATTTCTTTGAAATTTTTTGTAATTTTGTTTGGCAGCATAATTTTTTTTATTTTTAACGCTTAAATATACTGATTTTCAGTGTATTTACAAAATTTTTGCTGCCTTTTTTTGGGGGCTCTTAAAACACTTGCGAAAGTTTAGTTTAGTATTTTATCTTCAAAAAAATTTAGAAACTTCCACCTCCACCAGAATGACTCGAACCTGAACTCGAACTTCCTCCAGAGCCACCTTTATCTCGTGGTGAATAAACTCTTGTAATATCAGTACGGATATAATTGTCGCTTTTTTTTGTTAATACAAACGTATCTTTTATGGCATAAAAACCCGCATTGGTGGCTTTTTTTACCATCTTATGAAAACTCCTAACCACCAAAACAATTATTGTTGCCACCACAAATGCTACCAAAATTACAATAAAATTTGGTATAACAACATCTTGAATATAAACATTATCCTCATAATCAGCTCCATAACGGCTAAGAACAGCATATACACCATCAAAATACCTTCCGCTATGTAATGCAGGTGTCATTATTTCGTTATAGGTGTCAACCATTCCGCCTGCGACGCTATAAGTAGCAGGACGACCAGTGTCGTAATAGCGATAATTGCGATTTTGCATATCAATAACCACACACAAACCATCGTGCTGCTCCCCTACCCCAAAATCGTTGTAATCATAAAAATCATTGCAATAATCATCGGTAGAATACGATGGGTTATTTGTTATTGTAACCACAATTGCATCAACTCCATAATTATCTCGAAGTGCAAGACATGCTTTTTTTAACTTAGCTGCCTCATTATCAGAAAATAACCCTGCAAAATCATAAATCTTTGCCGATGTATCCACATAAGGAACTTTTAGCGCACAAGAAATCATATAATCGTCCAAACGACCAAGAATATCTTTTTTGTGAATTTGTGGATTTTCTTGTGTACGCTGCTCAATTACAGCATTTGCTGCATTTTCCGCAGTATGTTGTGCTCTTAAAGTGGTTGTAACACAAAGTAAAACCAATAGTAATATGTAAATTTTCTTCATAACTTTGATTTATTTACACAAATTTCGCTTATTTTTCAAAAAAAAACATACTTTTATTAGCCCAAACCAACTACATCAAAAAATGTTTTACCAAAAAGCCAATACCCATAAGCCCCAAAAACATAAACAAATAAATTAGCCAAAATCTTTTTTTATCAATTGGAATATCACCGATAAATTTTCCAGTCTGCCCATTCATCGCAAACTGATACATTTTTCCTTTATAAGTGGTATTTAGCATCCAAACAGGGAACAAAGCATAGTAAATTTTTGGAAATTCGGTGCGTTTTCTGCTCGAATCTAACGAAACAGAACCATATCCATGAATTGTATTGCGCAAAAAAGAATACATAGTATTTGTCATTCTAAGTTCAGCGCGTTTTTTATCTTGTTCTTTGTCAACATCATATTTTTCTGCCAAAAAACCAGACAAATAAGACATATTAAAAGGCTTTAGTTCTGAATAATCAAAAGGCTCAATAGAATCCATCAAATCATCATCAAACTTTACCGAGCCATCGCACGGCACTTTACTAAAGGCCATATTACCCGAACGTATTACGCTGTAAATCGATTTTTTTGTAACTATATAATCACCACTTCTATATCTCGAAGTATTTGTGCAATAATACTTAGCATCAATATAAGTTTTGCCATCGTAAAGCCAAAATGGTATATAAACACCACTAATTTTTTCTATTAAATCAGCACGTCCAAATTCTTTTGGTGCAAACCAACGTCCACGTTTGCAACTTTGGTAGGCTTTTATTGCATCCTCTTTAACTTTTTTAAAAGGAATTACAAAATCTGGATTAAACTCTCCTTCCAACCTATTTTTGATAATGTTGCTACTACCACAATAAACACAAAACGTTGCTGTAGTATTTTGATCGGCTACCATTTCTGCTCCACAATTAGAACACCGATAAACATCTGCAACAATTTCTGATGTAGGCTGATTATTATCTTGTTTAAACTGAGAATTTTCGGCAGCATTTTGCAAATCCGAAAAACTATATGAATTGCCACAATAAGGACATTCCCAACGCTGTGTTGCAGGATTAAACGGCAACACAGAATTGCAACCAGGACATTTATGTATTATCGCGTCCATAATTTCTTTTTTTAAAAATTAAACCAGCAGACAAGCCATTCGCTTTTAACAAGTGCAATGGCTATACCTACTGGTTTTAATGCTGATAATCTTATTCTTCGTAATCTTGCTCTACCGATGGAACATAATTGCGATACACACTCATTACTTTTTGTACCACATCGTTTTCACCTACAGCACTTGCTATACTGCCAATGTTTTGTAATACTGCAACTGCTGTGCCATAAGCATAGTTTTCGTCAATACCTGAATATTTTTTCAAATCGGTGAAATACTTTAATATTTCATCGTATTCGTCAATCATCTGGTTTGATAAATCCACAGCCACTTTATTCTGTCCACAATTATAAAAAGCATCAATTACTGGCAACATAGATTGATCATAAGGTACTTGAAATTTAGGCATAATTTGCAAACAACGTTGTAAAACTTCGTTGGCTTTATCTTTCTTTCCCTCTCTACTCAACTGATTAGCAAGACGCGCAAATGTGTTGCGAATATCAAGGATATTTATTTGACGCATGTTGTTGTATTCTATGGTTACATCAGGTTGCTCCATACGTCCCCACGTAAACTTGTCCATCAAGTTGGCGTACATTATATCCGAATTTATTTCACCATAATCATAGTCGTCTTCGCTTTTGGTTGGATAAGGCATTAGTCTATATGCAAAACCTTCGAGTCTAAAAAACTTCTGCAATCCAATATATTCCTCACTACCCGCCGAAGTAGCAAAATATATTGGTCGTTTCCAATCGTTGGCTGCTATTATATCAAGCACACCTACATCGTTTTTAAGCAGATAACGTTTTGATATATCCCACTTAATATACTGTTGAGCCTTAGACTTGTTAGTTTGGTCAAGCGTACCGTTAGCCAAACAATTTTCTACATTTATAGGTATAGCAATATGATTATCTGGCAAATAGTTGTAACTTTCTCTTTTTTGCGGTCCAGATTGTATTTGCAACATATCCTCTACACGATTGCTACCAATAAACTTTATTGCACTACTTATAGGCAAATATTGGTTGCTAATAGCTTGAGCAAGATTTTGGGCATTATTGCGAATTTGGCAAATGGCTGTTGTATCACCAAAAAGTTCTTTTGCTATTTCTTTACGACTAAGTGTATTAACAAGAGCAACAAATTTTAGCGCACCCAAGTTGTCTGCTCCCGACGAAACAGCTTTGTAGTCGGAAGGATATTTCTGTTCAAAACTACTATTATTGATAAGTGATAAAAATTGTTGATATAATGGTTTATAAATTTTATCAATCTCATCCTTAGCAATTTTGTATTTTTCATCAAGCATATAGTTTGGTCTTGAACTAACTGGCAAAACATTACGCTTGTCCATAGAGTAATCCTCTGCACTAAGGGTAAAAGGCACAGGGTCGCTGTCAAATTGTTTTTGCATCATCTGGGCTATATACCAATCTGTACCCAAAAGACTTAGGTTAACAACCCTAACATCTGTACGTATGCCCTCTACATGTTGAGCATACCAAAGTGGGAATGTATCATTGTCGCCAAATGTGAACAAAATGGCATTAGGAGCGCAACTTTCGAGGTAATTACGTGCGAAATCTCTTGCTGTATAACGTCCAGCACGATTGTGATCGTCCCAGTTTTGTCCACACATCTGTATTGGAACAAGTGTACATAAACCCGCCACAACAGATGCAGCAACAACTTTATTTTTGAGATATTTATTTACAAAATCGTAAACGGCCATTACGCCAAGTCCACACCACAAAGAAAAAGCGTAGAAACTACCTGCATACGCATAATCTCGCTCACGTGGTTGATATGGAGTTTGGTTAAGATAAACTACAATGGCTATACCCGTTAACAAGAAAAACAAAAAGATTACAAAACAACTTTTTGAATCGTAAGTTATTGTAAAAAATATTCCCAAAAGCCCTAAAATTAACGGCAACAGATAATAACAATTGCGCGCTTTATTGTTTTTAAATCTATCGGGCAATGCAGATTGGTCGCCAAGTCTTATGGAATCGATAAAACCAATTCCAGAAATCCAGTTTCCATTAATATAACTTCCATGACTTTGGGTATCGTTTTGACGACCTGCAAAATTCCACATAAAATACCTAAAATACATGTGTCCAAGTTGGTAACGGAAAAAGAATAGAAGATTTTCTCCAAAGGTTGGTTTTTGGTCGCCAGAAATATTTCCCCAACTTTTATATGCCGAGATATGCGACGATGTACTGCTATACATACGAGGAAATATGGTACAATTTTCCTTATCGTAAACATACTTTGGATTGGTTTTATTTACCTTTACATATCCACTATCTGTAGGCATATAAGTTTGTAATTGCTCTTGGCTAATTACGTCTGCATTGTAATAATTACCATACAAAAGAGGACGGTCGCCATACTGGTCGCGATTGAGGTAACTGAGCAAATTAAAACCATTGGACGGATCGTTTTCATTAATAGGTGTACCTGCCGATGCACGTATAACTGTCATTGCAAACGTTCCATAGCCAATCATCATAACCGCAAAAGCAAGGATAATAGTGTTAGCCAACACCTTTCCTTTTTTACGTGTTGCATATAATCCCCATACGAGAGCAGCTGTAAGTACTACAACAAAAAACAACAATCCAGACCCATAACTTGCATGTAACACGTTAACAAAAAACAAGTCGAAATAAGCAGCAACGTTTACAGTTTGTGGTATTACAACATACAAAATAGCAGCAAGTATAACTACAGCCACACCCATAGTCACAATATTGCCCAACCGTGTTGTTGGATATTTTTTGAAATAATATACAAATACAATGGCTGGTATCACCAACAAGTTGAGCAAGTGAACACCGATGCTTAGTCCCATAAGATAGGCAATAAGTATGAGCCAACGGTTAGAATATTTTTCGTCGGCACAATTTTCCCATTTGAGTATGCACCAAAATACAACAGCTGTAAACAGCGAACTCATGCTATAAACCTCTGCCTCTACTGCCGAAAACCACGCCGTATCGCTAAAACAATAAATAAGACTTCCTACAACACCGCTACCAAGTATAACAATAATCTCCGATAAAGAATAGTCTAACGATTCTTTGTAATTATTATCATAATTAATTTTGTTTATAATCTTGCGTGTAATGTGTGTTATACTCCAAAATAAGAACAAAACGGTAAATGCACTTGCCAATGCAGCTGCTGCATTTATCATCATAGCTTGATTTTCGACATTTCCGCCAGCAAAAAGTGCGGCAATACGTCCTATAATCATCCAAAGCGGTGCTCCCGGTGGGTGTCCTACTTCTAATTTTACTGCTGTAGCGATAAATTCACCACAATCCCAAAAACTTGCAGTGGGTTCCATCGTAAGAAGGTAAGTGAGTGCCGATACTGCAAAAACCACCCATCCTGCGATGTTGTTATAAAACTTGAATTTTTCCATTTTAACATTTAATCTTGAAAACCGCGCAAAGTTATTAAAATAAATTTTAATACAGCAATTTTTGTAAAAATTGTTTTGTGAAGATTTATGATATGTATTTTTTTGAATATTTAGAAACTTTCGCAATTCAAAATTTAATAGTTGAAAATAAAATTGAAAAGCGAGTTTATTGAATGTCAATTTCATCTGATTCGACATCAATACGGGTGGGTACATAGGCCAGTTTCTACAAAATATGGTGTTTTTCGCCAACTCCTATAATCCCCACCCCAAAATAGAATGATGTGGAGGGAGCGGATCTGCGTGTCTGCCAGTTCAAATGGAATTGCCATGAGTTTATAACCTAAGCATCAAATACAATTTAAACAAAGATAAAGGCTATTTTGAAGTAGTAGAGGAAATGTATAACAAATCCACAGACATATCAACAAGGACAAATCTATGACACTAAAATTTTCTACAGGAGAAGAATTTTGTCTATTGAAAAGAATAATAATTGACGTGGAATAAAACAGAAAGCACGGAAATTACATTGTAATTTCCGTGCTTTCTATTTTACATATTAATCCATTTTTGGTTGATTTCTTGTTCTATAGTTTTTATTAATTTCTTTTCTTTTTTCTCAGCGTCGAAAGAAAAGTATGAGAGATTTTTGCCGTCATATTCGGTGTAGAGAAATTGATTTTTGTCAACAATTCTAAACGAGATTATCGACTTTGATATTTCACATAGTTCGCTGCCATCGTATTCTGAAATGTATAGTGAAATATCATCGCTACTGCTGAGCGTTTTGTCGTTGTCGGTATCTTTTGTTACTACGGCATATACATTGCGACAAGTTGTTTCGTATTCGTGTTCGTTTTTTAGTATATACTTGTAAATGAAAACGTTTGAATCAAAAAGTTTTTTTTCGTGTTTATCATCTTTTACAAATAGAAAATTGACAATACCATCACCGTTGCCGTATCTGCCAACTAAATTTGAAAATGATGAAGAAGTTTTTTTCATATTATCTTCACTTTCAATTATTTCGTCAGCATGGATACCAGAACTTCTTACGCTGAAAATAAACACGTCATCGATTTTTTCTTCAAAATTTATATATTGTTTAATTACTGTTTCTGAGGATTCCACAACTGGTATTTCTGAAATTTCATATTGGTTTCTATTCAGGTCGATAATTATTGTAATCAAAGATACGATAAAACATATTATGGCAACAACTGCTGCTACAAAGACCAAAATATAGTCAATTTTTCGTATGAGTTCAAAGTTTATTTTTTTCATTTTGATTGTAGAAGTTTTATTTCCTTTTCAAAATCGCTTAAAACCAAATCTTCTTCGTCTTTGCATTCAGTACCAAGAAGATAAAGCAATTTTGCAATTGGAAAATCATCATTTTTGTAACAAGTATCCCAACTTCTTTCGTATCCCAAAAATCCGTATTTGTGAAGTTATTAAAAACTGCCTAATATCTTTTCCAATTTCGATTTCGTCTTGAAAAAGAGGTCAGGTGTTATATCTTTCTCAAATTCCTTTTTGATGTTTATTGCATCACCATAAGCATCTTCTTTACAAGACTTGCGTATTTTCGACATTATGTCTTTTATAGTACTTTAAAATATTCGTTCAAATAATCATGAATGCTTTTTTTCCCGTTCCGTCAATTTACCCTCGATTGATAATTGTTGAAGTCGTGTAATTTCTTCTTTTATATTTTTAATTTTATCGTTTGACATAATCTTACATTTTAAAAGTTGGTAAATGTACAAATAATTTTCAATATACGTGCAACATATAGTACATTTTTAAGCAAAGATTTTTTAGGGTGTTTTTATTTTGAATGTAAGTTTTATTATTTCGACCTCCGATTTCTTACAGTTTTTCTTGTATTTATTCTCCGATATTGATATATTTGCGATATATTTTTAACACACAGATTTATGCTTCAACCCAACACCCCCGCGCCGTCGTTTTCGCTGCCCGACCAAGACGGCAACATCCGCAGCCTCGAAGAGTTTCGTGGCAAAAAGATTGTGCTTTATTTCTACCCAAAGGACAACACTTCGGGCTGCACAAAACAAGCTTGCAATTTTTCGGAACTTTTTCCGCATTTCCGCGAAAAGGGCGCAGAAATCATCGGCATCAGCAAAGACAGCGTTGCATCGCACAAAAAGTTTCAGGAGAAATTCAACCTCAAATTCACACTCCTCGCCGACACCGAAAAGACCGTCATCCAAGCCTACGACGTTTGGAAAGAGAAAAAACTCTACGGCAAAACATCATTCGGCGTAGTGCGCACCACGTATCTCATCGACGAAAACGGTATCATCACCAAGGCATTCTCAAACGTCAAGGCAGCCGAAAATCCGGGACAGATGTTGGAGGAGATATAATAAATTGATAAGTTATGCACTACCACAAAATTATCACCCTAAAAAACACCGCACTCTGCACCCTCCGCAATGCCGATTTTGCCGACGGTGCGGCGGTGCTGGATGTGTTTTTACTCACACACGCACAGACAGATAACTTGCTTTCGTACCCCGACGAAAACACTTTTACTGTCAACGACGAGGTGATGTATCTCAAAGAAAAAACCAACAGTCCCGATGAGATAGAAATCCTTGCAGAAATTGACGGCAAGGTTGTAGGCACTGCGGGAATTTCAAAAATTGGCAAGCATACCAAGGTAAAGCACCGCGCTGAATTTGGCATCGGCATCGACCAAAAATATTGGGGCTTGGGCATTGGCAAGGCTCTCACCAAAGCCTGTATCGAATGTGCGCGAAAAGCAGGTTACCGTCAATTGGAACTCGAATGTGTGACAGAAAATCAAAACGCTTTGAATCTCTATCGCAGCCTTGGATTCATAGAATTTGGACGCAATCCGATGGGTTTCAATTCGCGAATTTCGGGCTTTCAGGAGTTGGTGATGATGAGGTTGCCACTGTAAATAAAGCATTAGGCGATGGAGTAAAAAATAATTTTGATAATCAACAAATAACCTTTATATTTGCCAAAACTAAAAAACTAAACAGACGATGGCGCAAGTTGTAAACCCCATATATGACACCGTGTTCAAATACCTGATGCAAGACGAAAAAGTCGCTAAGGTATTGATAGGCAACATCTTGAAAACCAAGGTTGTGTCTATTCAGATGAACAACAACGAATATTCGGCATTGTTGCCCGACGGCAAAAAAATATTCAAATTAGATTTTTCCGCCACAATTTTGGACAAGAGCGGCAAGCATCAACTTGTGCATATCGAGGTTCAAAAGGCGTTGGAGGAAGGCGAGATAATGCGTTTCCGAGCATACCTCGGCGCCATATACATGGATCAGACCAAGAAATATCAGGAGACAATCAAGAATTCTCAAAACAATGCCGAAACCATCGTAGAGCATCCGTTGCCGATACATTCCATCTACATTTTGGGACACGAACTTGGCAATGGCTTGCAACAGTCGGTAATGCACGGCGAAAATATTTTCAAGGATCAAGAGGGCAACATCATTCAAATTCCCGACAACAACGACTACATCAATGGTTTGACGCACACAGTTACTTTTGTGATTGCGCCGCTCACAAAACAGAATGTCAAGACGCACTTAGACAGGTTGTTAACAATTTTCAGCGACACCGCACCAAATAGTCAATTAATAGAATTAGACGAATATTACGACGATTCAGACGACTACCGCACCATTATGCGCGTCCTCCAAAAAGCCTCCGCCGACAAGCAATTGCGCGGCGATCTCGATTTGGAGCAATACGCTTGGAACAACCAGATAAAAATGGAACGCCGTGCAGAAGAGTTGCAAGGCAGAATTGATAAAATGGGTGCGCAACTCTCGCAAAAGGATGCACAACTCTCGCAGCAAGAGGCGCAACTCTCGCAGCAAAAAGACCAACTCTCGCAAAAGGATGCGCAACTCTCACAGCAAGAGGCGCAACTCTCGCAGCAAGAGGCACAACTCTCGCAGCAAAAAGACCAACTCTCCGCTGCCATTAAAGCATTATCTGTAACAAGTACGGCAGCACAAATTGCTCAAATTCTGAATATTAGTCAACAGCAAGTTGAGGAGATTTTGAAGAAATAAGGTGGTAGAATGGTAAGATAAGTAAACTGACTAACGATTTAAACCTTATATTAAGTAAGTGAACAAAATTAAGCGACATGTTTACCATATTGAATATTCAGACCATTCCCTATATCAGCCAACGCCCTGTTAGTGGTATAGAAAAATGAGGATTTCCTGATTAAACGCCGCAAGTTAATGGCCGAAAAAATTAAGAGATATTATTTCTCATTGTAATATAACTAATGATGGAGTATGTAAACAGTAACGAGAAATCAAATCTCGCAGTAATAGCTTTCAGAAGTTGGTGATGATACTGGAACTGTAAAAAAAAATTTGGAATTTTCGCAAAACATTGCTACATTTACAAAAACATCAAACGCTATGAGATACACTATCCAAACACTTCCACAAACTCTTGAAAAAGAGGATTTCGTATTGTTTTTCGACAATATTCCTCATAATCCCGTTACCAAATCGTGCCTGAGCCAATGGTACGAGTGCGATTTTTATGTGTCGGATTTGGAACGCACACAAGGACAGAATCGTCATTGAAGGCAACATCGCCAAATTTTCCCAAAACGCTAATTTGAAGGCGTTTCTCCTCTCCACCGGCAACAAAATCCTCGTCGAGGCAAGTCCCTACGACAAGATTTGGGGTATCGGCATCGACGAAAACCACCCCGACGCCTGCACACCCTCGCACTGGCATGGCAAAAACCACCTCGGATTTGCACTGATGGCGGCAAGGGACGCGATTAGGGCGATGGAGTAGAAAAAAAATTTTTGATATCCAACAAATAACCTTTATATTTGCCAAAACTAAAAAACTAAACAGACGATGGCGCAAGTTGTAAACCCCATATATGACACCGTGTTCAAATACCTGATGCAAGACGAAAAAGTCGCTAAGGTATTGATAGGCAACATCTTGAAAACCAAGGTTGTGTCTATTCAGATGAACAACAACGAATATTCGGCATTGTTGCCCGACGGCAAAAAAATATTCAAATTAGATTTTTCCGCCACAATTTTGGACAAGAGCGGCAAGCATCAACTTGTGCATATCGAGGTTCAAAAGGCGTTGGAGGAAGGCGAGATAATGCGTTTCCGAGCATACCTCGGCGCCATATACATGGATCAGACCAAGAAATATCAGGAGACAATCAAGAATTCTCAAAACAATGCCGAAACCATCGTAGAGCATCCGTTGCCGATACATTCCATCTACATTTTGGGACACGAACTTGGCAATGGCTTGCAACAGTCGGTAATGCACGGCGAAAATATTTTCAAGGATCAAGAGGGCAACATCATTCAAATTCCCGACAACAACGACTACATCAATGGTTTGACGCACACAGTTACTTTTGTGATTGCGCCGCTCACAAAACAGAATGTCAAGACGCACTTAGACAGGTTGTTAACAATTTTCAGCGACACCGCACCAAATAGTCAATTAATAGAATTAGACGAATATTACGACGATTCAGACGACTACCGCACCATTATGCGCGTCCTCCAAAAAGCCTCCGCCGACAAGCAATTGCGCGGCGATCTCGATTTGGAGCAATACGCTTGGAACAACCAGATAAAAATGGAACGCCGTGCAGAAGAGTTGCAAGGCAGAATTGATAAAATGGGTGCGCAACTCTCGCAAAAGGATGCACAACTCTCGCAGCAAGAGGCGCAACTCTCGCAGCAAAAAGACCAACTCTCGCAAAAGGATGCGCAACTCTCACAGCAAGAGGCGCAACTCTCGCAGCAAGAGGCACAACTCTCGCAGCAAAAAGACCAACTCTCCGCTGCCATTAAAGCATTATCTGTAACAAGTACGGCAGCACAAATTGCTCAAATTCTGAATATTAGTCAACAGCAAGTTGAGGAGATTTTGAAGAAATAAGGTGGTAGAATGGTAAGATAAGTAAACTGACTAACGATTTAAACCTTATATTATAATGGCAGAAAAGTATAACGTTGAAAACCAGCACGTTCCGCTTAGATGCTGGTTTTTGACGGATGTGATTGGGTTTTGCTTGATTGGCGTGTATTCTTGCGCAGAAATATTAATCGCTGTCAATGCAAAAAATAAAATAGAAAGTTTTTTTCATAATTGAGTATTTTTTTGTGATATTTTTCGATTTCGTCTTGACTTTGATTCTTTGACATATAGTCAATCAGATATTTACGACTGTTTTCCTACGCGCTTTGGTTGCTGCAACTGTGATTTTCGATGTTGGTTGGGTATTGAACGAAAAAAGGATATTTAGGTTCGCCTTTTCCGTTTTGTGCGTTTATGTTGATTTTATTGCTCTGTGCCATACTCGATGTCATAAAGTTGGTCGTATTCGTGATTGATTATTTTTGACACATTGTCAATCATTTCGGCTTTGAGTTCGCCCAACTCTTCGTCGATGATTGATTCGGCCTTTCCATTTTCGAGAATGTACGCAGCCACACGTTCCGTTGGGAGTCAGAGGTTTTTATCAACTATCTTTTCAGTCTCCTGAGGATTCTTTTGACCGACTTTCGACGCATAAATCAAATTGTTGATAACAGTCAGCGTATATGGACTGTGCGTTGTGATGATGAGGTTGTTGTCAGCCCTGTTGTTGAGAGCCAATGTCAAGACCTCGATGGTTGCCTTTTGTGCTTCTGGAAATAAATGCACTTCTGGCTCCTCAACAATCCTAAAAAGACTGTTGCCTTGGAAGATACCCAAAAATGCATCCTGCAAAATGCGGATTGACTCTTGTTGACCAGAGGAGATGTTATTTAAATAAACATATTGTTTTCCGTGTACAATACGCTCTCCATATTTAGAAGATGGAGAATATTGACCTCCTAATATGTGATTAATCAATTTGTGTGCATACGACAATTTTTCCTTTTTACCACCTTTGGAACTTGAAATCATTCCTTGAAAATTGCCATTATTGATAAACAACTGTTTCATCCTAATAACTCATTGGATGAAATCAAGCATAAGTGTTTCATCAATATTTTGTTCATTATGGACAAAAATTCTTTTTCCTTGTTCTACGATTCTGTTTTGTAAATTCTGCCTAAACATATCTTCAAATGTTGTCCCATATCCAACTGTTGCATTACGGCCTGCGATAATAAACAAAGAGTCATTGTGATTGTTATTGAACATTGCATTAATTTTATCATTAAATAAATGCAACTTGTCCAATTGCTGTCCTTGTAGCGAAACTCTCAGCGGAATATTATCTTTTGTTTCCAAGTTTTCTAATTCCGCCTTTATTTTTAATAAATCCTTCTTATATGATCGAAGCTCTTTCAAATCGTTTTCATTACTAAAAAACGAATCAGAAAATCTTGCATATATCTTCTTCTCATCATTTAATATAACCTTCAAGGATTTATCATTATCATAATAATAGATAATTTCGAAATCAGGCAAATGATATATAGACCCAAAAAATTCATAAAATCTACTTCTAATAGGAATTATTAAATCCTTTGTAATATCAAAATATTCCAATTTAGACTGATAATACCTTGAAAAAAATCGCTTTGAATAGTTTCAAAAAAAATATATCAACTTTGCAATAGTGCTTTTGCCGCTTGCCTGTTGTCCTATAATGACAAGCATCGGTTTAATATTGATTACAGCGTCTTTAATTGGTCCGAAATTATGAATTTCAATTTTTTTTATATTGAGTTTTTTACGATGCAAAATTATCAATAAAAATTGATAAAACAACATTTTTTCAAATAATTGCGCAGTGCTTCTCTCCACACCGCGCAATTATGAATTTTTCGTTGTCAATTGTCAATTATTTCGTTACCTTGTCGAATGCCTCCACAAATCTGTCGATTTCCTTTTCGGTGATGCAGAGCGGCGGAATGAGGCGGATTGTGTTGACACCGCCAGAGAATCCGGTGTAGATGGCGTAAAGATTGAAGGGACATCCGTCCATGAAACCGAGGATGGTTATATTTTCACCGGCGGGCTTTTGGAGGTCAACAGTATAGCGGATGCCAGACGCGGACGAGTAGTTGTAAAACTTGCCAGCAGTCTAGTTGTTGTAGATGATGTTCTGTATTTTTCATTTTTTAACACAAAAGCGAGTTAGTAGGAGTTTGATGTCTTTTTGTATTTTATTTGCAAATCGTCAATTTCCTCAATGTTTGCTTATATCTTTTGTCCGTCGCGAGTGATGATGATGTCCTACGAAAGGCACACACTTCTCCATACGTAACAAACAAGTGGAATAGCATGAGTGTTTTTTTTCATATCTGGAATTGTTAAAAAGCCTAACCTTAAAGAAAATGCCGCACGAGGTATGTTGCTGCCACGCACGGCATTTTTCTAATTGAAGTATGAGGTTGATGTACTGCTTTGTGGACCAGAAAATGTTATAGATTCCCCAGGTTTAAGAGTGAAATATTTTGTACAGCTTGTTGGTGTTAACACATAACCATCTTGTTGTTGAATGTAAAGTTCGTGTTTCACATTTGGAGAAACTTTAAAACTGTATGTTCCTGAACTTGTCCACGTAGCTACCAACTTATCATCTATCCATACTTTATATGTTTTAGTTGAACTATGATTTATTATTACAGTAGGTAATTTCTCAATTACTTCTGATTCGGGTTCACCGTATATTGCGTAAAGAGTTGCGGTGTAGTTATTGCTGTAATTTGCTTTTAAACTCAAGAAATATTTTAATTTTGAGAAATATGAATCACCTTCTTTAATTGTTTCGCCCGCAGGATAAATTGTTTCTGAACCTAAAATATCAGTGGTAGACTGCTTTCCTTCAGCGTTGCCACACCAACCTTTGAAAACAAGTTTGCCTTTAACTAATGTTGGTTTGGGCAGTTCAATTTCCTTGAAATATTTATTCTTTAAGTAAAGGATTGGAGGATATTCCCCATCTGTTGCACCATTTGGATCAAATTGAATAGCGTATTCGTAGTTGACACCCCACATAGCATACAAATTTAAGTTTTCTGTAAGTGTTAACGACGAATCGGCTTCAATTGTCTTTCCGCTGTAATCAGATTTTGTGTTCCAACCTAAAAAATCCCAGTCGCTATATTTAAGTGTTCCTTGATCAGCTATGGTGATTGTTTCTCCAAATTTACCACTTTGAGCGGCTGGAACCGAACCCTCAACGCCATCTGTTGTGTTGTAGGTAACGGTGAATGTTGCATTATTGTCAATGACATTTCCATCTATATCTTTGATAACAACTTGGGTTGTTGTTTGTCCATTGACGGTTGTTGTTGTAGTGGTACGTGTGCCAATTACATTGCCATAACTGTCTTTTAATGTTTCAGTTTTTGTGGTTTGTGTTGAATTGTCTGGCTGAGGATCGTTTTCATCCTTTTTGCACGACGAGAATATCATGGCAGTGTACAGCAATGCCAACAAACTATAAATAGATATTTTTTCATTGTTATTTTTATTTAGTGAATTATGTTGGATTAATTATTCTATTCGTAAACTAATGCACAAACTTCTATTGTAACGTAGATTGCGTCTTTCAAGTCAGGATTTTCGAGTCCGAGTTACCAAGTTGCGCCATTTGCGGCTGGTACTTCAACATCCACTATGCCGCTGTTGATACCTTTGCGTGTACCTTACACATACGTTGTGAATTGACCAGACTTGTCGTTAAAAATGTTGAGGTTTTCGATGTCCATCATGAAATACACATTGACATCAGCGGTTCCTGTTGGAGCGGAAAGCGAACTTACATTGTTGGCAAGCAAGCCTGAAGCCGGGTCGAGATATTTCATCAACCCGCCCAAAAGTCCGAGTGTAGGAGTGCCAGTTTCGGCAAATTGCGACGACACTGCGTAATACCAACTTACAGTGTTCTTCAGAAGTTGGACGGTTACATAACTTCTGTTGGATGCAGAACCAGTGTAGGTTTGGCTGTGGACTGTCATTACGGTTTCTTTCACCACTTGCTTGATTGAATACTTCTTGGAAGTTGAAGTGTTTCCGCCAGTTGTACCGCCATTGTCGTAGGTCGTTGTACCGCCAATGTTAATTGTTGCTGACTTAGTCTCGCCTTTCTTGATTGTGATGACTGCCTGGCTTTGGTATTCCTTGCCTGATGCATCTTTGGTGAACGTTACGAAATAGAGCGTTGTCTGCGAATCTATGACATCAAAATCAAATTCACCTAACTCAAACGTGGCGACACCATCAGAACCAGTCGCAACGCTCTTTTGCGAATGAAGTGTCGAGAATCCGATTACATTTGCAGTCTGACTGTCAAACATATACACTGTGATTCCCGACTGTGGTGTTCCTCCGTTCAGTACGGTGATTTTTACAAACGCCTTTGCATCATCTTCGTCGTCGCCGCACGAGGTCAGCGCGAATGGCAGCATCATCAGCAGTGCCGCCATCATCCAAATAAATCGTTTTTTCATAGGTTTATTTATATATTTTGCCCTCGCCGCAAATCCCGAATCAGAAAGGAATGTTTGTCAAATTGCATTTATTCTCAGACCTCATAAAACAAAAAACGTGGGATTTTCTACTATTGCTCGTCCCACTTGTTGAGGCTTTGGTCTTACCCGATTGTCAGAAACGAGCAACGCCGAAAGCCCACGATTATATGTACACAACAAGCACTGTGGCTTGTGATTATACATACCCCACAGGCATCACCGTTGCTTTGTAATTGACAATCTATGCGAAACGACCAAATTTCAACAAGTCAAAAACAAAGCGTAAGTAACGCCTTTATTTTATATGTCTGTCAATCCCACCCTCTGTCCCGAAGAACTTTCGGCAAGGGATTGACAGCGCAAATATACAAAAGTTTTTTGAGAATAATGCAATTATGATATATTTTTTTTCGCGAGGAAAGAATTTTTTTTCTACACCTCCTCGCTCTTCTCCAATTCCAGCCCCCTGAACACCATTACAATCTTGTGCAGCGTGATGCCTGCAGTAAGATTCCGCACCTTCTCGTCAGCGGCGTAGATTTCCAATTGCGACTTAGCCTCGGCGAATTTGTTGTCGGTTTCTTCGGGCGCGTCCTTGGTGCTGACGTATTTGAACTCAACGATGTAACTATGCGCGACATCCTTGACATGTCGGTCGGGCATTAGGAAGAGGTCGCAGTAGCCGTGGTTCATCTCCACTTCGGGACACATCAAATAATACGGACACAGCGACAGGTACGCCATAAAATAACCTTGGATGTTGCGCTCGCCTTCTATGGTGTTGCGTACCGACGCGCAGGCATAGTACCGCTCGGCTATATAACCGAACATATCCTTCCAATTGCCAAAAATCGCCGCACTGTCAAAAGTATCTTGCAGATGGTTGACATCGATTTTCGCCGATTCGTTGTACTGGTTGACGATGTATTGGTAATATTGTTTGCGGATATTGTTGTTTGGAATGGCGAGTTTGAATCTGAAACCAAATTTGCCATTTATAGTCAACATCCCATAATAATACATCAACGAAATGAAATTCTCGTCTTCGAGAATGTCAACAGCCGCAAAATGCTCTTTGACATGACCAAGAATATAGTCTTCGCTGACTG
>CALFIU010000108.1 GCA_937877455.1 uncultured Bacteroidales bacterium | reverse complement strand
TGATGGCCGACTGCAGGGCCAGGTAGTGCCACGCAGCCAGTATCAGGCGCATATCGACATCCGTTCCCCAGTCGCCCCACGGCCAGCCGCCGTCCCTGTAGCCTGTGAGTCCGTCCTCGTCGAGCGTCCAAACCTCAAGGTAACGCCGCATGGCGGGATATACATAATTCATTGTGGCTGTGTCGCCGGTGTGCATATAATAATACCAAAAACCGTAGGTGCTTATCGAGGCGAGCGATTGTGCGGGCAGTTCTTGATCCCAATTTTCGGCAGGTATGGGCGAATAGATTACGCCGTTGTCTTTCTGCCAATCTACCAACTGATGTATCGCCTTGCGCATCAACATATTTGCACGTGGCGAGAGTTGGTAGAAACTCTGTCCCATGAGGATAGTGGCATCACCCCACCATTGGGCGCGTTCACGGTCGGGACAGTCAAAATAATTGTCGCGCATGTTGACGTAGAGAGTGCGCATTGCCTTGCGCCAAAAACGGTTGATTGTCGTGTCGGAACATGAAAACGAACCTTCAAAATCGCAGTCGTAGCCAGTTTCTCGGTAACCGATGGCGTGGATTGTTACGTTTGACGATTTCGGATAGATTACCCTCAATATTTCGCCGTTCATCCAGCCGAGCGATTCATATTGCTGACGACCTTGTTTTGTGATGTATTCAGCCCTCACGCACTCGGCACTGCCGCCCCATACGTGGTCGGTTTCAAGGCGAATTGTTGTTGCCCCGTCGGGGTCGGCAAGGTCGATGTATGGGGTCAACTGCATATTGTATGGCAGACGGACGGAGAGTATTGTGTTGCCTTGTGTGTCCTCCGTGGTGTCGTAGTTGGAGGTTGACTTAATGCCATAATCTCGCCACTGGGGAATCGGACGTTCTACAAGTTTGCCCCATGCGCCAGAGTTCCATGTGCCGATTTCGAGTGATGGGCGAAGGTCGCTTTGGTTTTCGAGCCGTGCGTCGTAACGGATGTTGGATTCCGACAACCTGAAATTCGTATATGGCTCGCCGCAGGTCTGATATACTTTTAGGCGTTGGCTCAGCCATGAAGAGTCGCTGCAAAGTCTGATTGATGGCGAATCGAAGATGACGCCCGATTGTCCGCTGTTGATGTGGGAGAACCCCGGCTTGCCGAAGTAACACAGCAGCAGCCGCACGTCGTTATGTCCTTTTTGGAGATATGGCGCAAGGTCAATATTGTCGTAATACGTGTCTGTGCGGTTGGGTCCGCGTTTGAGCGAACCTTCAAACACTGTCAACTTGCCGTTGACCCAAAGCCAATATTTGGAATCGGCGGCAATTTTGGTTTCGGCTTTCTTGGGTTTCTTGGCAAGATTGAAATCTTTGCGGAACTCAATCCATGTGTTTGTGCTGTTGCGTTCTGCGTCGTTTGCAGTAATCCAACGAGCCTGTTGCGCCGCTGCAACCATCGTTGCGGCTACAAATATCAAGGTCAGGATATAATGTTTCATAATCGAGTGTGTTGGTTTGTGTTACAAAAATACAAAACATAATTTTCCATGGTGTATTGAAGTGTTTCACAATAATATTGATTTGTAACAGGCCATAAAAACGTTGTTGACAAAATTTTTTTGTAATCAATCGCCTTTGACAATGCCCATATCTCCATTTGTAACCAATTGTTATCCACTTGTAACATCTCGCTGAAAATCAAGACAAAGCCCTTGTTTAAGTGGTTAAGTAATGCTAACTTTGTGCAATCGAATAAAAAACGTTGATACTATGAAAAAACTATTATTGATGACAGCGGGTCTGCTGCTTTGCATGGCGGCGTCCGCACAGAAAAGCACACAGACATATCAGTTTGACAAACCGCTCTACGGTGCGGCGTATTATGCCGAATACACGCCTACAGACAGGCTCGACGAGGACATTCGCCTTATGAAAGAGGCTGGGCTTACAGTGGTGCGTGTCGGCGAATCCACATGGTCGCTATTTGAGCCGCAGGACGGACAATTTGAGTTTGCATGGATGGACCGTATCATCGACGCTCTGCACAAGGCGGGCATCAAGGTGATACTCGGAACTCCTACATACAGCATTCCCTCGTGGATGGCGGCGCAGCACCCCGAGATGTTGTCGCAGACTTGGGACGGCGGACAGAGCCATTACGGAATCCGTCAAAACATGGACATCATGAACCCCACCTACCGAAAATATTGCGAACGGATAATCCGCAAGATGATGGAGCATTACGCCCAGCACCCCGCAATCATCGGCTACCAAGTGGATAACGAGTTGGAGGCTCGCCGAATCGACAATCAAGATTATTTCGAGGGTTTCCGCGACTATATCAAACACGAGTTCAACAACGACCTTGACGCTCTCAACCGCCGCTGGGGTCTCAACTACTGGGGCATGAACATCAACCGTTGGGAAGATTTTTATGACCGAAAGGGCGTTACCAACCCGTCGTACAAAATATGGTGGGAGCGTTGGAACCGCAAAGTTACCGCCGATTTCCTCAACTGACAGGCCGACCTCGTGAGCGAATACAAGCGTCCCGACCAGTTCATAACGCATTGCTTTATGCCAAGTTTCTACGACATCGACCAAGTGGAGGCGTTCCGTCAGATGGAATATCCCGCCATAAATGTCTATTACACAATGCAGAACGGTCAGGACGGCATGTGGATTGGATATTCGTGCGACTATATGCGCACCGTAAGTAAGAGCCACAATTTTCTCATTACCGAAACCAACGCCCAAGGCACGGGCTGGTCGTCGCAAAACCAATGGCCGCCATACGACGGACAGTTGCGCCAAAACATGTACGCTTTCTTGTCTGGCGGCGCAAACATGGTGGAATATTGGCATTGGAGCACATTGCATTACGGGCAAGAAACATACTGGCGGGGCATACTCGGACATGACGGACAGCCAAACCGTGTGTACAGGGAGTTTCAGAAAGGAGCAAAGGAACTGGACAAAATCGGCGGACAGCTCGTCAACCTCAAAAAGACAAACCGTGTGGCGATACTCTTCAGCCACGATTCAAAACACGCCCTCGACTACATGCCCTACACCGACAACGACCAATACAAGGTAAACATGATGTACGACGCGCTTTACCGTCAAAACATCGAGTGCGACATCTTGCCCGTTGACAAGCCTGAAATGCAAGATTTTTCGCAGTACGACCTTCTGCTTGTGCCGTCGCTGTATGTGGCTACTGACGATTTGTTGCTCAAAATCAGCGACTTTGTAAAGAATGGCGGCGAGGTGGTGATGCTTTTTAAGAGCGGCTACACCGACTACGACAATGCCGTCCGCCCTGTGCTCGCCCCGGGGCCACTCGCCGAGGCGTGTGGGTTTACTTATCAGGAGTATTCGTCAATCAACACATTGACACTCAAGCCAAACGACATTGGCGCCTCCGACAATACCGTCAACACTTGGATGGAATTTTTAATACCTACTACAGCCAAACCATTGGCGGCTGTGGACCACAAGTTTTTTGGTAAGTGGCCTTGCATTACCGAAAACCAATACGGCAAAGGTCATCTGACATACATCGGCACTGTGCCGTCTGCGGATTTGCTGTGGAAACTTATCAGCCGCGCCGCCAATCGCAAAAACATCGCCACTGTGGAGCGCAAATACCAATATCCGATAATCCTGCGCTCTGGCACAAATATGTCGGGTCATAAAATCCATTATATTTTCAACTATTCGTATGAAACCAAAACAATTTCCTATCCGTTCCCTGACAGCCGCTCGCTGCTCGACGACCAGAAACTTTCGTTAGGCAAGGACATCGCCATAGAGCCGTGGGGCGTTGTTATTGGCGAAGAAAAATGATTGCTAATATTAAATTTTATCGTAGTTGCAGTCTGCATATCGAAAAAAAATTGTTAGAATGATGATTTTTTTTTATTTTTGCAGACAACTACGATTTAATCGTGTTAGAATTGTTAAAACGTAATAATTCAAAAACAACAAATTAATGAGCAAAAACGACAAAATTGTAGAACGTTTTATGACCTTTCCAAAGGATTTTACGTTTGACGAAATGGAAAAACTTCTGACTAATTTCGGCTACGTAAAATCTAATAAAGGCAAAACTTCGGGTTCGAGAGTGATGTTCAAAAAGGACGGTAGCGCGCCAATTTTGCTTCACAAACCGCATCCGGGTAACATAATGAAGGAATATGCCCTAAAACAAGTATATGATATATTGAAAAACAATGAATTAATCTAAAATTATGAACACATTACAATATAACGGATATATCGGCTCAGTAGATTTTTCAGAAGAAGACAATGTGTTTTTTGGGAAATTGGAAGGCATCGAGGCACTTGTAAATTACGAGGGCGAAAGTGTAACCGAATTAAAAAACGCATTCAAAGAGGCCGTTGACGACTATTTGGAGTTTTGCAAAGCGGAAAATATCACTCCAGAAAAACCATATTCAGGCAGGATTTCGATAATCATTTCACCTGAAATTCACAGCACCATTGCACGGTTGGCACAGAAAAACGGAATAACCGTTAATGCTTTTGTCAATAATGCTATCGAGAAACAAATCGGTTTTTTTGCATAGATTTGCTTTTCTCTACTTAATCTAATACATAAAGTGGACAAACCGCCCCCTTCCGCAAGAATTTTTTTTGTCAATATTCCATTGATTTGTTAATTTTGCAACATCACAAACCAATGGAATATAATGATACGAATCACGACATATTTATTATTGTTGACATTATTGCCGCTGACTGTGTTTGGCGGCAATTTTTTCGACATAGACCATCTGCAATGCGGCGTGTTTATCAACAAGTTGTATATCGACAACAACGGTTTTTTGTGGGCTGCAACGAGCAATGGAATCATTCAATACGACGGCTACAAGTTTCAGGTATTCAAGCAAGGGCAGAAAAATTCCCAAGGCCTTGGCAACAACCATGTCCTCAGCATGGCGCAAGGTCGCAACGGGCTTTTGTATTTCGGTTTTTACGGACATCTGCAATCTTACGACGGCGTTAGGTTTAGCGATGTAAAAAAGTACGACCGCAACGGCAGCCTTCTCTATTGCGGCATCAACTGCCTTTTGGAACGCAGGAACGGCGACTTGGTGGCTGGCACTTCCAACGACGGTATGTTGCTCATTGTCAATACCGACAGCACCGCCCACGAATATGGAATCGACCTCAAAGGCGCAAAGTCTATTCGCTCGTTGGCGGAGGACAATGCGGGGCGGCTGTGGATTGTGTCAGAAAACGGCGTCTTTTGTTACAACGGACAAACCGTTAAACAATACATGGACGACGGCAACCAAATACAGTATTACAGCATTTGCGCCGACAATGTTGGCAATGTCTTTGTTGGCACTGCCAACCGAGGGTTGTTCCGATTGGAGGGCGACATTTTTGTCCATGTTGACGCTACCGGCAATGCGCCTATACCGTCGCTTTGCTGCGGACACGACGGCAATATTCTCGTTGGTTTTGACGGCAAGGGCATTGCGATTTACAATCCCATCGACGGCAGCCTGGCAGCCAATCCGTTGCACAGCCACGAGGTGGAACTTTCAAAAAGCAAAGTATATTCCATTGTGGAGGACAATAGCGGCAACATTTGGCTCGGACTATGCGAAAAAGGCATTTTTCAGCAGTCGATGTCGGCGAGCGGGTTCAAGTACATGGGCTACCGTGCAGGAGCGGACAATGTAATCGGCACGTCTAATGTGTGTTGCGTTTTTGTTGACAGCCACCACAACACTTGGGTCGGCACCGACAAGGACGGCATCTATCAAATAGACCGTTCAAACCGCCTTGTCCAGCACTATTCCGACGGCGTGCCGTCAACAGTGCTGACAATAGCCGAAGACAACGACGGGCGCATTTGGATAGGTTCGTATGGCGACGGCGGCGGCTGGATAGACCCAAAAACTATGCGCTATCACGATTTCGGACACAAAGAGCCTGATTTTGCCACCTTAACCGACTATGTTGTTGACAGATACGGCCGTATTTGGGCTGGTACGATGGGGCACGGTCTATTGATGTGGAAAGCCCAAGACCCACGGCAGATTAGCCAATATCGCAATGAAGACGATTTGAATCGCCATCTTACCCACAATTTCATACCACAACTTACATTGTCGGACGACGGCAAAAGGCTATATGTCTGTACGTTGGGCGGGCTCAATAGTCTCGATTTGGACAGCCTGACATGGAACGGCTTTTTTGGCGGCAACAGCCTAATGCCCGATGCCAACGTCTATGTGGCGTGTGAAATTGGAGGCATCATTTGGTTGGGCACTAACGAAGGTTTGTTAAAATACGACATCGCAAGCCGCCAAATAGTCAGTTACAACATCGAAAACGGACTCTCGTGCAATTACATAACATCGTTGCAACCCGACAGCCTCAATCAATTGTGGATAGGGACCGATTGCGGGCTTTCGTGCATGGACCTCAACAACGAAAAAATTGTAAATTATTATGTTGACGACGGTTTGCAGAGCAATTATTTTACCAATGGAGCGTCGTTTGCGATGCCCGACGGTCAACTGCTTTTTGGCGGCATGGGCGGCATCACATGGTTTAATCCGTGCGAAATTGTCCTGCGTCAATGGCAGGCGCAAGTCAGCATTACGGCGTTCACTATCAATGGCGAGCCTGTTGACCATACCACGATGTCGGGCGGCTACCACGTTACAGACAGCATTGTGGCTCTAAGCCAGCAATTTGAGTTGGACTACCGCGACAATTCGTTTGCCGTCAGTTTCTCCACCCTCACATACGACGACCCGCAGCGGATAACGTATTTTTACAGCATCAACAACGAAAAATTTGTGTCGCTCCAGCAGGGCAACAACGAGATAACATTTTCGCACCTTGCGCCCGGCAGATACCGTTTCCGTGTCAAGGCCTCATACAAGGGCATCGAAACTACGGAAAGGATTTTTACCGTGATTGTCCATGCGCCGTGGTATCGCACTTGGTGGGCCTTCTTGTTGTATGCGGCATTGTTGGCGGTTGTGGTGTGGCGTTACATGCTCTTGCGTCGCCGCAGGGAAACGGAACAGAAAATAATGCAGGAGCATATTCAAGCGGAGCAGTTGAGCGAGTCGAAACTGAAATTTTTCATCAACCTCAGCCACGACATTCGCACACCTATGACTTTGATTGTTACGCCGTTGCTGACGCTCATCAAGCATGAGGACAATCCTCAGCGCAAAGGCATTTACGAGATTATGAGGCGCAATGCCGAGCGTATCCTCGGTCTTATCAACCAGATGATGGACTTGCGCAAAATCGACAAAGGACTTATGCAGATGCGTATGCAGGAGACCGACATAATCGGCTTTGTACAAGACCTTTACATGCTGTTTGAACATCAGGCGCGAAGCCGTCAGATTAGTTTTGTATATAATCACGACATCGATAAATTGCCGGTGTGGATAGACCGCCGCTATTTCGACAAGGTTGTGGTCAATGTGTTGAGCAATGCCTTCAAGTTTACCCCCACGGGCGGCGAAATTGCCATCAACCTTACCCACAGCAGCCAGAATGTTGACATTGCCATACGCGACAATGGCGAGAAAATCCCGGAAGACAAGTTGGAGCGTATTTTTGAGAGGTTTTATCAGTCTGACAGCGACACCAACGCAAAGAACACCGGCACTGGTATCGGTCTTGACCTTGCACGCTCGCTCGTGGAACTGCATTACGGCACAATTTCGGCTCATAATTTAGACAAGGGCTGCGAGTTTGTGATTTCGTTGCCGTTGGGCTGCTCTCACCTTACGCCTGCCGAAATGGTTAAAGAAGGCGATTCCGACGAAAACGCCGATGTGCAACTTGCGGTGGCTGAAACTATGTCGGCAACCGAGGACGGCGAACCTGTCGAAATTCCCGCCGAACATCCAGCCCGTCAGCGTCCGCTGCTGATAATAGCCGAGGACGACGACGAAATCCGCAATTTCCTTGCCACCGAACTTGCCAATGAGTACGAAGTAAAGGCGTTTGCCGACGGACGGCAGGCGTTTGCGGAGATTGTGCGCATGGTGCCAGACCTCGTTTTGAGCGACGTGATGATGCCTGAGATGGACGGCAACACTCTCTGCATGAACCTTAGAGCCAACCTTGCAACCTCTCATGTGCCTATTGTGCTGCTTACCGCCATGAGCATGGACGAAGACCGTCTCAAAGGTCTTACGATAGGTGCGGACGCGTACATTGTTAAGCCGTTCAACATGGACATCCTTCGCCAAACCATCGTCAACCTGATACAGCGTACACGTGCGCTCCGTCTCAAATACGAACACACCGACCACATCGAGGGGCATACACCCGCAAAAAGCATCACTTCGCCAGACCAAAAACTGTTGGCCAACATCATGGAAACCATCAACAACCACCTCGACGACGACAATTTGACGATAGACCTTATAGCGTCGGAAGTTGGACTCAGCCGTGTGCATCTCCACCGCAAAATGAAGGATTTGACGGGGCAGACGCCGCACGACTTTATCCGCAAAGTCCGTCTTAAAAAGGCTGCCGAGTTATTGGCGGAGGGCAAGATGAACGTTTCGCAAGTTACCTACACCTGCGGATTTTCGAGTACGACATCATTTTCCGCACTGTTCAAGAAATTCTACGGAGTCTCGCCCAGCCAATATGGGAAGAAATAGCGGGGGGATTAATTGCCAAAACTCCATGAGTCAACCTCCACAGACCCTTTTAGCACGAGGTAGAGGGTCTGTACGCCGTCGAGGGATTCCTGACATTCGGCTGTGAGGTTCTGCCAAGTGTCTGAACTGCTTTCTATTTCGGCGAATGTTGCGTTGTCGGCTTTGCCAGTGGTGATGGCGATGCTGCCGTTGCCGCGAATGCGACATTTGAAGATGTCGGGATTGGAGGTAAAGTCAACATTCCTGACTTCTATAATGCCTTGCTCCGCTTTTTTGACCCTGATGCATGGCGAACCCACAGTGGCGATGGTGTGCCCGGTTTCGGAAGTTTCCTTGAAAACGATATTGTGAGTGGCTGCTGAGGTGGACGCATTTTGAGTAGAGAGCGGATTGAGGTTTTTGATTGCCGTAACGCCTTTTTTGGTGGCAATACATTCGCTTATCACCACATTATCTTCGTCAACATCAATTTCGTTGACATAGATGCTGCGGAATCCGCCGTCGGTGCCGAATCCTTCCTGCAAGTGCGCCGACTGGTAAAACAAATACCATTTGCCTTGATATTTGTGAAGATGTGTGTGGTTGTTGCTCCAACTAAGACCATATTCTCCCGTATTTTTGAAATAATTTGCACCGAATGTCCACGAATCATAGTCGAGAGGTGTCTTGCTTGTGAAATAGTTCATGCTGCAGGCGGTGGGTTTTGTGCCGCCCCAAGTCCACGGGTCGTGCGCGCTCCAGTCGTTGTTGAAGGTATAGACGTATGTGCCGTTGATGAAATTGAGTTCGTTGGCCTCAAAATGATAAGGCGAAGGGAGTTTCACGGGGTCGGAGGAGAACGAATGGAGGTCGTCGTTGAGTTTTATGAGCCAGCCCTGACCGCTACCCACGGCCAGCCATGCCTCGCCGTTGTCGTCGATTACCGCCCCGGGGTCGAAGATGGAGCCGCTATTTTTAACGGTCTCGTTGTCGCCGTCGATGAGGCTTGTGTTAAGCGGCGAAGTCCACGGACCTACGGGCGATTTAGCCTGAATGACACCAGTTCCCCAGCCGCTGTTTGAAAAATAGAGCGAGAAAAGCGTTCCGCCGCCTTGTGGCTTGCTGATGATGCTCGGCGCCCACGATGCCATTATCCATGGCGCGATAGTCCCAACTGGAATAAGTCCGTGGTATGTCCAGTTTACCATGTCGTCGGTGGAGACCATCACGAGGGTCTTGATTTTCTCGTATGAGTTTTTCTCTGCCTCCTCGTACTGCTGGTGGTCGTTGGTCCCATAGACATAAAGCCGTCCGTTGTATTCTACGGCTGTTGGGTCGGCGCAAAACATGTAGTCGATGATTGGGTTTGCGTCGCCTGTGCCGAGTTTTGGCGAAACCACTACAAAACCGTCGCCATCGGTGTCTGAGGGTTCGTCGTTGTCATCGGACGAATTGTCGGAGCCGTTGTTGGTGTTTTGCTGCGAGTTGCCGTTTTGATTAGTAGTTGTGGAGGTTGACGAGTTGCTGTCGGCAGGTTCGTCAGAATTTTTGTTGCAGCACGCAAAAGCAAGCATTGCCGCCGCCAAATAGAATGATAGTCTTTTCATTTTTGTTGCAATTTTTAAGGGGTTAATATTAATGCAACAAAAATACACATATCGCAGCATTATGCCGTATCGCGGAGTTTCAAAAATCTATTGTATTGTAACATTATGAAAAAAATCTTTTAATGCTGCAATACTTTGTTTACCATTTCAACCGAAATTTTGAGTTTTTGTGCGATTTGTTCTGACGGGACACCCAATTCGGCGAGCATTTGGATAGATGATGCCAACTGGCTGTCTTTCTCCGCCAACTGGCTGTCTTTCTCCGCCAACCGATTTTGTTGTTCCGCCAACTGGCTGTCTTTCTCCGCCAACATCTGACGGCTTTCTTCTACCATATAGTGCAGTGCCTCGTTCTCGTCGGTAACGTATTTGACGTTTTGGAAATGGATTGACATCTCGTCTTCTATCGTCATCACTTTCCTGACCTTTGGGTCGGCAACTGCATAAACCAATGGTCGCGCCAAATCCCTGAAATCTTGTGAACGGTTTTCAAAGTCGTCAAATTCAAGGAGTTGGTCAGTATCGTTGGAGACATAGTCCTGACAGAAAATTTCTAACATCTGTTCTACTTTGGACTGGGCGTTGCGTTTGAGGTAGGGTATCTGGACGATTATCGTATCGTGCGTTACACCTCTGAAAAAACGAGTCTTGAGAATGCTTGGGATTGGTTTCTTGTTGATGTCGTGCGGGTTGGGATAATTGTAGATTATCGGTTCGGGAATGTCTATGTCCTGAAACGTATGGCCGAGGATATATATTGCCACGATGTGCAGCGGCACGTGTTTTTCTACTTTTACGTGCTCTATTTTGCCAGTCTTCTTGTCTTTGCGCCATGTGTCAACAATCTCTGTGTCGGTCTTTTTGATGTCTGAATATTGCTGTCCGAGGTATGTGCGGAATCGCATTATCTCGGTGTCGAGATACGATTTTTGGAGTTCGATGGTTACGAGTTCGGTTTCGCCGGTTTTGTTGTCTTTTACTTTTGCCGAAAAGTCAAGGCGCAGAATCCTTACGCCAGTCTTCTCTTCGATGACTGGCGTGTCGTTGGTGAGGATGTCGAGTTTGAGAATTTCCTTGCCAAGAAGGTTCTCAAGCAGGACGGTGGCGGCTCTTTCGTTCTGCATCATGTATTTGAATGCCGAAT
>CALFIU010000107.1 GCA_937877455.1 uncultured Bacteroidales bacterium | reverse complement strand
TTATTGGTTTGTAGGTGTGGCGTTGGGCTACAACATAAGTTCGCTCTACAAAAGCAACAACAAAATCCGCAGTGCAAAAATCGATGTTGATCAAAGCAACGAACGTTTGAATGTTGCCAAACAACAGATTAACAATGCGATACAAGAATCGTTCATCCGCCTTGGCGAGGCTTACAACGAGATGGAAGTGCAAACCGCAAACCTCGAACTTGCCCGCCAAAACTACGAAGTTACAAACAATCGCTATACCAACGATTTGGCTTTGATGACAGATATGCTCGATGCTTCAAACGCCATGCTCACCGCCGAGCTCGACCTCAAAAACGCTCAAATAAATTTGCTGTTTAGTTACCTGAAACTCAAATATTTGTGCGGTCAAATCTAATTAATCAAAACTTTAAAAATTACAAAAATGAATGTCACAAAACCACAAAAAAAACTTATTGCCAACATTGTTATAATTGCCCTCATCATAACGGGACTTGCATGGGTATGCTCTATGTTCCTCAATCTCAACAGTTCGCGATTCACCGACAACGCACAGGTACGCCAGCACATTGTGGGCGTCAATTGCAAGGTGCAGGGGGTTGTAAAGGAGATTCGGTTCAACGAATACTCCTACGTGCACAAGGGCGACACGCTTTTGCTGATTGAGGACAGCGAATTTCGCCTCTGTGTCGCCCAGGCAGAGGCTAATTATCGCAACGCATTGGTAGCCAAGTCGGCGCAAGGCACATCGATACAAACCACTGCCAACAACATTGCCGTAAGCGATGCCGCAATCGAGGAGGTGCGCGCAAACCTAAAAAACGCCGAAACCAACTACAACCGTTACATCAAACTTCTTAATTCTGAATCGGTGACGCAGCAAGAATACGATGCCGTAGAAACTCAATACCTCAGTCTAAAAGCCAAATACGAGATGATGCGCCGCCAGCAAGAATCCACAAGGCTGATGAAATCGGAACAGACTCAGCGTCTTACACAAAACGACGCAGGAATCGACGTGGCGGAGGCCGCGCTCCAACTTGCCAACATAAACCTCTCATACACAGTGATTACAGCCCCGTGCAGCGGCTACACGTCGCGCAAGGAGGTGCAAGAGGGCGAACTTGTGCAACCCGGACGCACTTTGCTTTCAGTTGTCAGCGACGAAGAATATTGGGTGCTTGCCAACTACCGCGAACGCCAGATGAAAAACATCAAAATCGGCTCAAAAGTTTCTATCACGGTTGACGCCATACCGGGAAAGACTTTCATTGGCACTGTTTCGGCTATCAGCAAGGCCACTGGTGCGCAGTATTCGCTTGTGCCTCAAGACAATGCAACGGGCAATTTTGTAAAAGTGGAACAGCGGATTCCCGTCAAGATCTCGTTTGACCCAAGCAACTCGCCCGACGACATCAGCCTTTTGCGGACGGGTCTTAATGTTGAATGTAAAATTATTGACTGACAATGGCTTGGGAACAACAAAAATTTCAGTTGCCGATTTTCCGCGATTTTGTACCCGAAAATATCCGTTTTTGGATAATGCTTCTGTTTCCAATTGCGTTTCAGATGAGCGACGCTGTTTTTATGGGGCTTAGTGCCGAAATTGCAGCAAGTCAATCGCTTATGTCGGAGGATATTCTGATGTGCGGGTATGCCGGGATGATTGGCGTTACGATGACATTTCCGTTGCTTTTCAGGCTAAAATTCCGTTTCACCACCTACCAGATACTCCTTACGGTATGCCTGTCGATGGCTGCAATTAGCATTATATGCATGAATATCAGATTTATGCCAATGATGATAGTGTTGAGTTTTGTATTTGGAATGTTGAAACTCGTTGGGTCGTTTGAGTGCTTTTCGTCGGTAATGCTCAAAGTGGCGCCGAGATACAATTTTGCACCGTTTCTTTCATTGGTTTTCACCATTGTTTTTTCAAGCATAGAACTCTCGGCTATCGTAAGTTCCCACATACTCCATCAAATGCCTTGGCAATATATGAACTTGTTCTCTATCAATATGTTGCTCGTATTGGCATTGGTGGTGGTAACGTGTATGAAAAGTATCAGGCTCATGCCCTTGCAGCCTCTTTTTGGCATTGGATGGATTGGGCTTGTGCTTTGGGGCATAATGCTGTTGTCGTTTGCGTTTATATGCGTATATGGAGAACATCTCAATTGGTTCAAATCCAATTATATACACATCGCCACGGGACTTATTTTCATCACTCTTGCGCTCAATATCTACCGCATGACACACTACCGGCATCCGTTTATATCGGTGGCGGCGTTTCGTTACCGCAACATTTTCAATATGTTGGTTCTCTATTTGCTCGGTTGCATAATGCTGAGTGCCGAAAGTGTACTTCAACATATTTTCACAGGCGAAGTGCTTGGTTTCGACGCTATTACATCATCGAATGTACGCTATTTCACACTTCTTGGCATTGCCGCAGGTGCCGTTTTCAGCACCTTGGCAATCGAACACCTCGGATGGGGCTACAAAAGGCTTGTGTTTGTAACATTCTTGTTTTTAACATTTTACGAAGTGATGATGTTTTGCATCATTTCGCCCGACACCAATATCGGCGCACTCTATTTGCCATCTTTTTTCTGCGGAATGGGTCATGTGATGATTTTCATTGTGATTACCACCTACATGGAAGGCATTGTGCCGTTTCAACATAGGTTTGAAGTGCTCTGCATTTTGGGCTTTGTGCGCATAGGATGCGGAGCGGCATTTGGAGCGGCACTTTTTGGACATTTTTTCAAAACCGAAATGTCGGAAAATATTGCCCTAATTGGTTCGCAGCTCAACGGCATCGCAGCCGCCCAAATGCCGTCAGGAACAGCCGCGCAAATAGTTGCTAATCAGTCTATAATGCTCAGTTTGCAACATTTGTTCGGATTTGCCGCCGTCTTGGGCGTAGTTTCCATGATAATAGTAGCCCTCGGCAATTTCCGCAACTCGGTGAAACTCACATATCCCAATTGGGTCAAAGTTGCTAAAATTCTGAAAAAAGAAATGAAGCGATAGAAACTAAAGGTATATTCAATTAATGGCAATAATTTTTTGATATTCAGCATTTAATAAACAAAAGACCAAGGAAAAAATTGGATTTTAGTTCGCCTGTGGAGATTTTCTATATTTGCTGTAACAAAAAGTTGCATTTAAGTTGAATTCGCCACCACAACAAGCCATCAATCTTAAATTGTGAATTTTGAATAGTAAGTTAACTTTGCGTGCTTTTTCAGAAAATCAATATAACAATCATGA
>CALFIU010000106.1 GCA_937877455.1 uncultured Bacteroidales bacterium | reverse complement strand
TTTCATGGATGAATTTAAAGATAAAAATTATTTCATCTTAATTTTTCTGCGCACCGTATCCAGACTTTGCTCCAAAAAGTTTCATAGCGTAGTCTATTTTATAACGATTAGCATACATGTTTCCGCGTACAGTTGTAGTACCTTGCATATTTTGACCATGTGCCGAACGATATTGGTTGGCAGCAGAATTACGGTCGAAACTGCTTGACGAAACTAATTTTAGATTAGAGAATGCTTCAAGATAATCAGGGTCGATAACTTTTATAAAAGCATCTCCGCTTTGCATTTCAAAATTACCTTCAACCTTAGGAACAGTTTTTTCGTCAAGGTCTTCAAACTGAGCGCATTTAACGTTAGTCCACTTTCCACCACCAGCAGATGGCAACTGAAGGTCGGCTGCATTCATAAAGAAAGCATTATCATAAATGTTGGTAACACGTTTTGCTTCTATAACAGCATCAGGACCGCTCATTACGTGTGTGCGAGCAAGTGCAGAGTAGTTGTTGCAAAGGAAAATGTTGTGGTGAACATCTGCATTTACGGCGGTCATAAATTCATAACCATATCCCATATCTTCTTGTTCTTTGGTTCTACACCAAGAAAAACCAACGGTATTGTGGTGAAAGTTTACATGCGAACTTGTACCAGTTTTTTTGTCCCAACCGTCAATGCGAACGCCACTGTAACGATTGCCAACAAACACGCAGTTGAAAATTTCTATTTCGCCACGGCGAGTATTAATCTGTATACCGAAATAATCTCCATTGGCAAAAAGACAATTTTTAATAACAACGTTTCCTGCAATTGCAGCATCGGAATGCATTAGTTGGTGTTGAACGCTGTTGTCAGGCTCAAGCATACGACCAGTTTCAAAATTGGTGTTTGGACACCAGTTTTTTGGATCAGAAGGGTCGTTTGGCATGTAATCGGTTTCATAACCCATATTTACCATAAAACCATCGATGGTGAGAGTACCAAGAATTTTGGTGCTTAGTACGTCATCAAGTTTGCTTATGGTAATAAGACCTTTGTTGCCATTTGTTCCTTTGTGGCTCTGATCAGGCTCAATTTTGGTGATATATTTAAGCGGGTCGCGTTGCGAAAAATCAGAATTGTAGCCACCTTCGAGAGTAATCCAGTTGTAAATTTCGATATAGCCAGCATTCATGTATCCAAGATAATTGCCTTCTGCCACCTTAACTGTAGCACCATTTTCGTTGTTGTCGCGAATGAGGTTCAACACAGCTTGAAGGTCTTTTTTAGGAGTTGATGCACTCAAACCGTCGGCACGACCACTTCCCGATGCCGAAACATAATAAGTTTTGCCGTTACCCTTTGTGCCGCTGTTGGCTTGTGCAGTGCTACCACCAGTGTTGCCAGAGGTGGAGTTGCTGGGCGTTGACGACGAAGAAGATGACGACGAATTGCCACTTACTGCATTATTTGCGGCTTCTTTTGCTTTGTTAATTAGATTTTTGCCTATTTGGGCAGATGATGTTTGAGGCATCATCATTGCAGCTGATAGTGCGATAGCGGCAAGTCCAATAATTTTTTTTAGTTTCATTTTCTATAATTTTTTTGTTGGTTAAATAATTTTTCTTTCTTTACGGAAAATATTTCCGCTTTTATTAACGGAAAAAAACTTTTTTATTGTCTATTGGATTTATTTTCCAATCCCAATTGCAAAAATATGACAAATTTTAAGCCGTAATTAGGATTTAGAAATCAAAAATTAGGATTTTTGACGCAAAATGAAAAAAAATGCTAATTTTTTCTAAAATCGCGAGGTGTAGAGCCTGTTACTTGTTTAAAAATGCGCGAAAAATAACTTACATCGTCAAATCCACATTGCATTGTCACATCTCCAACTTGCATTCCAGCATCGTCTTTTAGCAGTTTTTGAGCCAATCCAATGCGTTGCCTTATTATATATGCAGTTGTGTTAAGTCCTGTAAGTGCAAGTATTTTTCTGTTTAATTGACTACGACTCAAACACATATTCCCTGCCAACGTTTCTGCATCGAAAGTTCCAATTTTTATCCCGTTAGAAAGGTGTAAATTAAATTTTTCCAAAAATTTAATATCCTGAGGGTTGAGTTCGCTTTTTTCTTTTATTGGTTTGGTATCTTGGGATTTAGAATCAACTTTTTGTTTATTTTCGGGTTGCTGTTCAACTTCTTGATTGATATTTTTTTGATTAATTTTTTGCAAAAGAACAACTTCAGAATATTTTTTTCTCAAACTATCGCGCATAGCCAATAGATTTTCTATCAGCGCATTAAGTTCGTTGCTATTAAACGGTTTGTAGAGATACGCCACCGCGCCCGCATTAAGACCAGCGATTTTGTCTTTTTCGGCAGTTTTTGCAGTTACAAAAATTATTGGAATATGGTTTAACAATTGAGAATTACGTATTTGCTCTGCCATTTGCAAGCCATTAACATTTGGCATCATTACATCAGAAATTATTAAATCGGGAACAATTTCCGCTGCTTTTTTTAGTCCCTCAGCTCCATCGCCAGCACAACACACAGAATAAGTATTTTGTAATTCCGAACTTATAAAATACGATATATCGGGATTATCTTCTACAATAAGTATTTTTTTGAGCGTTTCGTCTTCTGTTTCTGTTATTTTTTGGGGAATAATATGTGGCAATTCTTGTAAAGGAAATTCCACCAAAAACTCACTACCATTACCAAGTTCAGATTTTACACTTATGCGGCCACCTATTGCTCTAACACACAATTTAGTAAGAGCAAGCCCTATTCCTGTGCCTGTTACTCCACTAAACTGATTTTCGCGAAAAAAATAGTCGAATATGTGTTTTAAATTTTCAGTCGAAATGCCTATGCCATTGTCGGTTACCTTTATAAAAAATGTTTTGTCGTGATAATTTGTTGCTACATTAACAAAGCCGTCAGTGGGTTTTGAATATTTTATAGCATTGGAAATTAGATTGTTAAGTATTTTATCAAGGTAATCGTTAGGATAAATGGCGTTTAAACTATCAATTTCGGGTAAAAATTTTAAAACCACATTTTTATCTTTTGCAAACTGCTCAAAATTTTCCACCACGGTTTGTATGTGTTTTACAATGTCGCCACTTTTTGTTTGAGGCGGATTGAGTGCGCTTTTAATTTTAGAAAAATCGAGAAGATTTTCAACCAAATCAGAAAGATTTTTGCTTTGCCTAAGAATAATTTTACCAGCCGATTGCGGCGTTTCTTGCTGCGCAAGTTTTCCGTTGGCAAGCCTATCCGCCATACCAAGCACCACTGTTAACGGTGTTCGCAATTCGTGAGTTATATTGGTAAAAAATTCTTCGCGCGCTTTGGCAACTTTTTCAGATGCTTTTTGAGCCTTCGACTTTGTTTTCAATGCGCCTGCCATTGTTGCTATTGCACAGCCCAAAATTATTATCAATATTATTGATATGCAAATTATAATCTTATTTTCACGCTCTTTGGCAGCATTATCTTTTTTAAGAGCTTCGGTTTGATATTTAGCATCAAGATTTGAAATTTCTTTTTGGGTTTCAAGAGCCGAAATGCTATCGTTTAGAATTATAAAGTTTTCTAAATGAACAATAGCCGAATCGCTGTTTTTTTGTTTAAAAATAAGGTATAATCCCTGTTCCACATCGCGTTCCAACGGTTTAAGCCCCATTTTACGGCACAAAACCAACGATTTTTGGTAATGGTTTTCGGCATTGTCAATATCGTGGTTTTAAAAAGCAACTTGGCAATTTTGCAACAGCACACAGCAATATATTTGTTATTTTCGGTAGTTTCAAAAATTTCTAAAGCATTATTCAAAATTTTAAGAGCCATACTATCGCTGTCCATTGCCATGTAAACCTCAGAAGTTTGCACAAGCCTTACAGCCATTTTTTCTTGTCTATTGTCAACGCTATCCAATTGACAAGCACGTTTGGCAAAGTCTAACGCTAAAGGATAATCGTTGAGTTGCAGGTAAACTGCCGATGCTCGACCATAACGAATGGCGAGTTGTGCTCTTCGTCCGAGTTTTTTTTCTATTTCTATTGATTGAAGAATGTATTTTTCAGCAATTTGTGGACGATTTATTTGTAAATAAACTTCAGCCAAGAAGTTAAGCGAAGATGAAATACGGCTTTCATCGCCAGTTTTAAGGTCAATTTGATAACATTGATTAAAAAAATCTATCGCTTTTTGATAATTACCAAGCGAAAATTCTGATATTGCCACAAGGTTGAGACAATCTGACAACATAAACAAATCGCCAATTTTTTCTATATACAACAATGCTTTTTGACCAAGTTTAGATGCAGTTTGAAAGTTATTTTCTTCAAAAGCCACCTCACCATGCCAATAATATACGTTGCCATACATAAAATTGTCGGCTTTTTTACACTCTACATCTTCGGAAAAATAGTCAAGACTTTTTAGAGTTTTAAAAATTTCGTTAGCTTTTTCAGTTTTAGCATCATCGGTGTTTTGAAGGTAAAAAACACCAAAAAGGCTGTCTAAGTCTTGAGCATCAGCCACAAAAACTCCACAGCAACATATAAAAACAACCAACAAAAAAGTTTTCATTCCCCTAAAAATCGGTTGCAAATATAACAAAAGACACGTCCTTGAAAAAAACTTTTAAAAAATATTAGAAAAAATTTGCAGCATTAAAATAAAAAATAATAATTTTGCAGCGTAAAAAGAAAATTAAAGTGAACAAAAACATCAAAGCATATTATTACGCCTTTTATTTTTACTTTACCAAAATGGTGAGGCCATAAATTCTTTGTGTTTTTTGTTAATAATACAAAATAATTAAAAAGCCTCACCAAAATACGGTGAGGCTTTTTTATTAAAAAAAAGCAAATGAAAATAGCGATACAGGGAGTAAGAGGAGCTTTCCACGAAAAAGCCGCCCGCGAATATTTCTCCAATCAAAATGTGGAGATTGTTGAAAAAATGACTTTTGAAGAAACGCTCGACTCGGTAACAGATTTTGAAAGCGACTATGCCATGATGGCAATAGAAAATACCATCAGCGGCACCATACATGCCAATCTCACTCTGCTTAAGCAGAAAGACGTTAAGATATGTGGCGAAATATTTATACGCATAAAACAAAACCTCGCTGTACTTCCGGGCGTAAAAATAGAAGACCTCACCGAAGTGCGTAGCCACTACATGGCAATTAATCAAACGCGACAATTTTTTAGAAAATATCCCAACATTAGACTTGTTGAAAGCGAGGATACAGCGTTGAGTCTCAAGCAAGTAGCAGAAGAAAAACTCACAACTGTTGGAGCTGTTGGAAGCGAGTTGGCGGCTCAACTTTACGGATTGGACATAATTGCTGGTGGAATAGAAACCAACAAAAAAAACTACACAAGATTTTTGGTTATTCAACGTGCCGCCGACAACATTGTTGACAATTTCGACAAAGCATCCCTTAACATTGTATTGCCAAATCAAGTGGGTAGGCTCAGCCAAATTCTTAGCATTATTTCTTTCTACGATGTTGACCTAACAAAAATTGAATCCGTGCCAATCATTGGTCAGCCATTAAACTACATGTTTTATATTGATGTTACATTCAACGACCGCATAAAATATCAAAACATGCTAACAGCTATTAGACCGTTGTTACGCGAAGTAAATATTCTTGGCGAATACGCCGGAGGTCAAAAATCGTTTAGCGAAATTCACAAACAATAGTAAAAAAACAACATAAAAAAATGATAGTAAACCCAGCAAACAGAATAGCCACAGTGGAGGAATACTATTTCTCCAAAAAGAGAGCAGAAGTGGCAGAACTTCAAAAAAATGGTGCAGACATTATCCATCTTGGAATAGGATGCCCCGACATGATGCCCGACCGTCAAGTACACAATACCATTTCTGACGCGCTATATCGTCCAGCAAGCAACGCATACCAAGGATACAGAGGACTTCCTGAACTACGAGAAGCCTTTGCAAATTGGTACAAAAACATATACAGCGTTGATGTAAATCCAACCACGGAAGTGTTACCATTGATGGGCAGCAAAGAAGGCATTTTGATAATCAATATGGCTTTTGTTAACGAAGGCGACACCGTGCTTATTCCAAATCCAGGCTACCCAGCCTACACATCAGCTGCAAAATTAGCAGGTGCTAACATAAAATATTACAATCTTACCGAAGAAAACAATTGGCAACCCGATTTCAACGAATTGGAACAACTTGTTGATAATCGCACCAAAACAATGTGGATAACATACCCGGGAATGCCAACCGCCAAAACCGCTGATGATGGATTGTTTGAAAAACTTGTTGCATTTGCCCGTAAACACAAATTTATACTCGTTAACGACAACCCTTACAGCCTTATACTCACAGATAAAGCAAAATCGTTGTTGCAAGTAGAAAATGCCTTAGATGTTTGTATAGAACTCAACTCACTTAGCAAAGCAGCCAATCTACCGGGAATGAGAATGGGTGCAGCATTTGCTAACAAAGATGTAATAGACTGCATGTTGAGAGTAAAGAGCAACTACGACAACGGAATGTACAAACCGTTGATGGAAGGTGCTGTGGTGGCACTAAACGCAGGTCCCGAATGGTATGCCAACATCAACGAAGTTTATGCAAGAAGAAGAGAAATAGCAATTGAATTTCTCGAAAAACTCGGCTGCAAAAATTTTAACAAAAACACCGCAGGTCTTTTCATTTGGGCAAAAGCTCCAGAAAAATTCAAGGACGGTAACGAATGCGCCGACTACCTATTATACGAAAAATCTATTTTTATAACGCCTGGCTTTATATTTGGAAGCAACGGCGATAAATATATCCGCATCTCGCTTTGTTGTAACGAGGAACTTTTGAAAAAAGCGGTATCAAGAATTTAGTTTTAAAAAAAGTTTTAAAATGAAATTGTCAGTTATAGGTTTGGGGCTTCTCGGAGGTTCGATGGCTCTTGATTTAAAAAAACGTAAGTTTGCCGATCGTGTTTATGGTTTCGACAAAGATTCTGTTCACCTTGCCTACGCCGAAAAAGTTGGACTAATAGACGAAGCCGTAGATATGGAAGGTGCTATAAAAAATGGCGAAATAATAATTGTGGCAGTACCAGTAAATGCAGCAATAAAAATATTGCCACAAATATTAGATAAAATCTCCGACAACCAAATAGTAATAGATGTTGCAAGTACCAAAGCATCAATTTGCGAACGCGTAAAATATCATACCAATAGGAAAAGATATGTAGCTTGCCACCCAATGGCAGGAACAGAAAATTCAGGACCATGGTCGGCCATTTCAGGAATGTTCGATGGTAAAGCATTGATAATGTGCGACACCGAAGATAGCGATGAAAAAGCAGTGCAAACGATTCGTAGTATGTTTGAAACTTTAAACATGAATCCAATGTTTTTCAATTCAGTAAACCACGACGTGCATGTAGCTTATGTATCTCACATTTCGCACATAAGCAGTTTTGCACTTGCATTAACAGTATTAGAAAAAGAAAAAAACGAGAAAAACATATTCAACCTCGCCTCGGGCGGTTTTGCAAGCACAGTAAGGTTAGCAAAAAGCTCTGCAGAAATGTGGGTTCCAATATTCGACGACAACCAACGCAACATTGCAACGGTGTTGGATACATACATAGAAAAACTACAAGATTTTAAAAAGATGCTCGAAAGCGACGACATCGTTGGTATGACCGATTATATCAACAATGCCAATAGAGTAAAAAAAGTATTGAACAAATAAACACATAACAATATGATAGATTTTAATAATGTTTTTGGCAAAAGACCATGGGTTATAGCTGGACCTTGTAGTGCCGAAACCGAAGAACAAACACTCGAAACAGCAAAACAATTATCAGCCAAAGGAATAAAAGTTTTCCGTGCAGGAATATGGAAACCACGTACACGTCCAGGAAATTTTGAAGGTGTAGGCAGCATTGGACTTGAATGGATGCGAGAAGTAAAACAACAGACTGGAATGTTAACATCAACAGAAGTAGCCAATGTAAAACACGTTTACGAAGCCCTAAAATCTGGCATCGATATTATTTGGATTGGTGCTCGCACATCAGCCAACCCATTTGCAATGCAAGAAATTGCCGACGCACTCAAAGGTGTAGATATTCCCGTGTTTGTAAAAAATCCAGTTAATCCTGATGTAGAACTATGGCTTGGAGCTATAGAAAGGCTTGAAAAAGCTGGAATACAACAAATAGGACTAATACACAGAGGATTTTCGAGTTACGAAAAAATCCTTTACCGCAATGCACCGCTTTGGCAAGTGGCAATAGAACTAAAACGCCGTCGTCCAGATTTGCCTCTCATTTGCGACCCGAGCCACATTGCAGGAAAACGCGAATACCTTTTTGAAATATCGCAAAAAGCTCTCGACCTCAATGTTGACGGTTTGATGATAGAAAGCCATATCTGTCCAGACAAGGCATGGAGCGATGCAAAACAACAACTAACTCCAGAAGATTTACAAGCAATGTTGGCGAATTTGGTGGTTAGACATGTTAATCCAGAAGGTATTTCGCTTGAAAATCTTGACGAACTTCGCTACCGCATTGACGAAATAGACAGCGACTTGATACGATTGCTAAAACGTAGAATGGCTGTGTCGGAAAAAATTGGCAAATACAAGAAAAACAACAATATGACTGTGTTGCAACCTCAACGTTGGGACTCCATTCTCAACAAATACATACAAATGGCAGAGGAAAACAACCTAGACAAAGATTTTATTACAAAAGTTTTCCAAGCAATACATCAAGAATCGATAAACGTTCAGGTAAAAATAGTAAACCAAAACTAAACCGATAAACAAATGCTTTACGTATGTCTTTCGGCACAAGGCACAGAAAATGCATTAAAACAACTCGGAAACAGCAAGTACGCTGAGTTGCGCATAGACCTTGTAAAACCCACTTGCAACGATTTGGAAAAAATGCTTTCCAACAAGGATGTGAGTTACATTGCAACATGTCGTCCTGGAGCTTTTGACGAACCAACTTCTATTGCCATGCTCGAAACCGCAATAAAATCAGGAGCAGATTATGTAGATGTGGAAATAGAGCGTGGACAAGAAATTGCCGCAAGAATAAAACTTGCTTGCAAAAATACAACTTGCAAGATGATAATCTCTTACCACAATTTTGAAGAAACGCCAGATTTTGACGAACTTCAAGCTATTGTAGAAAAATGCGTAAACTACGGTGCCGACTGTGTTAAAATAGCATGCAAAGTAAATTTTCCACAAGACAATGCAAAACTACTTTCACTCTACAATCTCGACGAAAACATTGTAGCTTTTGGAATGGGAGAAAAAGGCAAAATTTCTCGATTGGCATCGTTGTATTGTGGTGCGCCATTTACTTACGTATCGGCAAATTTTGGTAACGCAACCGCCCCCGGACAGATTTCTGAAAAAGAAATATCTAACTTGATGAAATATTTTTAGTAATAATTACTAAGAACTAAATATTTAGAGGAAGCCTTTTGACTTCCTCTTTTTTATAATATGATTGAAAAATTTTTTTCAAAAAAATAAAATACATGGAATTTTAATCTGAGATAAAAAAAGAATCGTACCCGGGACAGGAATCGAACCTGCAAGCCTCGCGGCACTGGAACCTGAAACCAGCGCGTCTACCAATTTCGCCACCCGGGCAATTTTTTTTATTTTTACAATGCAAATGTATTATTATTTTTTTTATTTTTGAAAAGTTTTTTTGGAAAAAATATGCGCGAAAATGTTAACAGTTAATTATCAAGTACTTAGTTTTGGCGAAAAATCTATTTTATATACAATTTCGCTATTGCCAGAATCGTGGCATTCGGCAAAACATATTTTTTTGATGTTCGATATGAGGAGCGATACCGAAGAAGGTTTAAAATTTTTTGACACTCTCCATGGATTAGCATTAAAAGGTTGGCTTAATGTTACAGAAGGCAAATATATAATGCCCAAAAGTAGGATAAAGTTGCTTTATTCTATAAAAAAACCAGAACTACATTATTTTAAAAAATTGGCAGAAAAAGTAAGTTTATATTTTTCTCGTCCTGAATATTCAAAAAAACACTTTGAATACGAACAAGTGGCCAACAACATCTTACAAAATATAAAAAAACCGAGTTTACTCATTTCTCAATTGGCTCGCAATTTTTCGCGTTATTGCAACCAACTAAAACAAAACGAAAAAGCACTAACTTATTCTAAGTTAGCTATTAAATGGCAAAAACAAATAGATGATAGTAGCGATGATATGTGCGATTGCTATTCAAGCCTTGCCATGGCACTACAAGCCTCTGGAAAATATTCCGAAGCCGTGGCCACTGGTCAAAAATGCGAAAACATGTACAACGACAACCCCTATTCGAGAATAAGAAAACGAGCTATGGAACGCTGTTACGAAGTTATGTCGTCGGCATACGAAAAACTACACGCATACCAACTTGCAAAAAGTTATGCTTTTAAAGCTATGGATATTGTTGACAACAACAAAAACATAAACCTTTACAAAAAATACGAGTGTTACTACAACATAGCCACATCACTTTATAAAGAAAAACTATTTAAACGCGCAAGTATTTACATAGTTAAAGCATACGCAGACTACTGCGATGAAATTGGACACAAACCACCATTTTTTTCAAAATACAATTTTAAACATTCTGTATATTTACTGAGATATAAAATTAATAGAATTATAAACTTATAACATTAAGAAAATGCTTTTAGCAATTTTGTTTTTAGTGGGAGGCATCGCGCTAATACTGATAGGTGCCGACAAACTTACAGACGGAGCATCGTCATTAGCCGCAAAATTTAACATTTCTGACATTGTAATAGGACTAACTGTAGTAGCATTTGGTACATCAATGCCAGAATTTGTTATTAGCATGATTTCGTCAATAAAAGGTAGTGCAGAACTTGCCATAGGAAACGTTGTGGGTAGTAATATTTTCAATACGTTAATGCTTGTTGGCTGTGCAGCTGTTGTAGCACCAATATCAGTAAGCAAATCAACCGTTGGAAAAGATATTCCATTTACGATATTAGCCTCAATTGTACTTTTTGCAATGGCCAACGACATTTTGTTTGACAACGGTCAACAAAACATAATAACACGTAGCGAAGGAATACTTCTACTTGGCTTTTTTGCCGTTTTTATAACCTACACACTTTCTATTGCACATGACAAAAATCCCGAAGACAGCGACACAGAACCAACCAAGGACTTTCCTCTATGGAAATGTTTGGTTTTTATTGTTTTAGGATTAGCAGGGCTTATTGGAGGCGGAGAACTTTTTGTTGATGGAGCATGCGAAATTGCACGTTTTATGGGTGTTAGCGAATCGGTAATTGGACTTACCATAGTTGCTGCTGGTACATCTCTTCCAGAATTGGCCACTGCAATAGCCGCTGCTCGTAAACACAATTCTGGCATTGTTATCGGAAACGCAATAGGAAGTAATATTTTCAACATTTTTTGGATTCTTGGCGCAAGTGCATGTGTATCACCACTACCGTTGGGAAACATAACTATTTTCGACCTTACAACTCTGCTAATATCAGGATTTTTGCTTTGGATATTTGCACACAGCAAAATGTCGGTTAACAGAATAGAAGGCGCAATAATGATAACAGGATATGTAAGTTATATAACCTATATGGTAATTACAAGCGGCAACTAAAACATACTCAACAAAACGAGGTTATTCTAATAATAGAAACAAATTTTAGAATAACCTCGTTTTATTATTTTCTTTCGCATTCAACAAAAAATTCATTTTTAAGAAATTCTTTTTGGTTGAAAACAATTTTTCATTTATCAAATAGTAGATACAAACAATTTTAAACAAATTGATTGGAAAAATGTGTAAATGACATTTTGACACTGACAAATATTCCTCGTTAGTACTTTTTTTTATCAATATATGACATATTGTCATTTAAAATTAAAATGAAACAAAGATTGACCACGATTTTTAACAAAATTTAATAAATTTATCATTTTAATATAAAATTATGCTACAGAAAAATTTAAGTAAAGAAATCAAACATGTAGAAAAGACACAAGTTTCTGACAGACAAAATGCTATAAATGATGAAATAAAACAGTATTTGCAATTAGGAGTGCTTTTGGGAGTGTGTAAAACGGCTATATCGAAAGACAAAAAATTGTTTTCTGATTTGTTGGCATTTTCAATAGGTGGGGCTGCAATAGGTGCAGCAGTCGGCGCAATAAAATATCGAAAAGTTAGCGAAGAAATTTTTATAAAAACACCAAATTTTTACGCATCGAGATAAAATAATCCGCCGCAAGAGAATTATTTAAAAATTGTCACGGTATATTGGAAGTATGAAAAAACACCCAAAGTATATCGCGGAAGAAAACTTTTAACATACAAAGCGCATTTTGTTTTTGATGATGCGTATTACAAAAACAATTGTGTTTTGCTTTTGTTAAAGAACAATGTAAAATATTTGATTTCGCCCTGCGATAATGAACACGGATATGCTTATTATGTAAAATTTCCGAACGATAAAAAATGGTATGAATTACCTTTGGACTATATTCCGGCGAATAGTTTGAAAAAGGATTTAGACGAAATAGGTTATATGCTTTGGAATGAATTGCAAAAATATGCAATGCCTGCATTTGCAATTTTAGCGGCAGTTATTGCAATTACAGCAACAATTAGATATGGTAATTTTACCAATATACGACCAATATTACAAAATACTTTCAGTATCATATCCGCAACATACTCTATTGCTTCTAATACCGTGAGTATCATAATAAAACTGTCCGATAAAGACAAGCAAAAATTATTAGATAAGATTCCAGGTAATTATTTAAATGCAACTATTGGATTAGTTGTAATAGCAAATGATAATGATAATATAGAAAAGAAATATATTACAACTGCATTGACAATTATAGAAGGCGGAATTTGTTTGAACTTGAAAGATGTAAAATCTATTGAACATTTAGATAATATCCTTAGTATTATTAATATGGAGTATTCTGTTGAACAATCATTAAAATGACATTCACCTTACCTAAAATATCATTTTTTAAGCGATATGTAAAAATATTATTTTCATGGGGAAACCTTGGATTAATGTTTTACTATATAGTTTGTTGTATTGTTCCAATATTATCGGGAAAATTGAATTTTTTTGTTTTAGCAGTAATATGTTGCATACCTCTGCTCATAACATTAATCCGCCCGATTTTTATTGCGCATAAATATATTTATGAGATAAAAATAAAAGATAATATACTGATTATTAATTATTTGTTGTTTAACAAAAAGATAAAAATCGAAAAATCGTTAGAGAATTTTAAAATTAATTATTACGGAAACGGTGGCAAGAAAATTTGGAAAGATTTGACATTCGGGCAAAAAGTTCACGGCTACAATAATAAAGTATTTTTAACGCAATACCTTTTTGCAGATTGGAACAATAAAGAAAAACTTAAAGAGTTTGTAAAATTTGTAGTTGATAATAATATTACAAACAATTTTAAGCAAATTAATCGGGAAAATGTCAAAAAAATGTTGGAAATGACAAAATCCGAATTAATCGCTCTCCACGGAAGTTTTTTTGTAGGGGCTTTTATTTTACACTTCATTCTTACAATTATTGAGAGTTCTTTCGCTGACACTCAATCGTAAAACAGACTCCTTGAGGAAGTCGAACTTTATCACAAATTCTCTATTTTACAGTCGTGCGTTTTGGTGTCCTTGTCGTAATTGATGCCGACGAGGATTAGGTTGCCAGAGTAATTTTGCAACTTGCCCGTATAACGCTTTTCGTGAATATGACGGATGGCTG
>CALFIU010000105.1 GCA_937877455.1 uncultured Bacteroidales bacterium | reverse complement strand
TTTGCGGTTATGATTATTTTTTTGAATAATATAGTCTATTTTGAATATATAAATGTTTTAACACTAAACAAAGACTATAACCACAACTACCTTCGCACCGAATATAACCAAGCCTTACAATCGGCGCAGATGGCTGGCAAGTGGGCAGACTTTGAGAAAAACAAAGACCACATCAACCTACAATATCGCACTGCCAACGACGAAAGAGTCCGCGCATCGCACCGCATATTACACGGAACAACATTGCCAGTGGACGATCCATTTTGGAAACAGTACACACCGCCAAATGGTTGGGGTTGCCGTTGCACGGTGGTGGCAGTTCTTAAAGACGATTATCCCGAACAAGACAGCCACGGAAGCATAGCAAAAGCAGAAAGTTGCTTTAAAACGCCAAAAGAAAAGATGTTTAAAGAAAATTTGGCAGAGAAAAAACGGCTGTTTCCAAGTAAGCACCCGTATTTGCCCAAAGGATGCGGGGAATGCGAGTTTAAAAAACTAATTTTTGACAATGCAAAGGCTATATGTAAGGCGTGTAGAAAAATAGATAAAGAATCCGTAAAATGGTCAAGAGAAACAGCACGGAATCATTATCAAAAGTTGATAGGTGATAAAGAATATATAGAATGGAATATTAACAACGGCGATGTTGATAAATTAACAATAAAATATCAGGATATAAAAACTGTTACAGGCAAGCCGCACAGTTTATCCATTCGCAAGAAATATGGCTGTTTATTACCTTAAAACCCTTTTACAACCCCAAAATGCAAAATATTTGGGTAATACTCTGGATATAAAAGGAAATGATGTTCACGGGCATACAACAGAAACTATTTGGCATTATTACGAAATTAAGTTTATGAAAGGTTTTTCGTATATTGTGATTAAGGAAGTAAACGGTAAAAAATACATTCATCATATACAAGACGAAATGCACTTTGACAAAAGCAAAATAAGGAACAAAACATTCTAACCTTCGGTAAGCAAACCGTCTCTGTTAGCGTGTTTCATTCCTTACACCACAAAAGTACAAATAATTTTTAAACCAACAAACAAAAATGACAAAAAAAATTGCACTTGCAAACAAAAGCCGTTCAAACCGTGAGTTTTTCGACTGGCTAATACGAGTTTTAGCGGACGAGTTGAATATTGGCGGCAAAGAATTGTGTGGAGACTTGATTTTACCAAGTTGGACTATGAAAATAACATGGGAAGACCCAGACGGAAAAAAATGGTATTTTGGGAAAGTAAGCGATTTTTTAAGCAAAAAGACTATAAAAGACCTTAACAATATGCTTGAGAGTGCGGACTTAAAAAACGCAGGATTGTATAAAATTAGGGATTTTCTATTACAGCATACAGACTTAACAGACTGCCACCTTACGGCATTAAACGATTTTGAATTACACAACAAATAATAAAAAACACCCACCATGTCAGCATTAGAAAAAATCTTTGCAGCAATAGTAAAGGAGTCGGCAATAAATTTGTCAGATTTGTTTGATAAGAGTTTTGAAACCAAGTCTTTTTATGGCAAACAATGGAAAAACCGCATCAACAACCGCCGCGGTTCTTTGCTGGTGGATTCTGGAGCATTGCGCCGCAGCCTTAAATATACTATTACAGGTAATACAATAGTTTGGACATCCAACCTTCCATACGCCCAAATACACAACGAAGGTGGCAAAATAAAGATAACGCCCAAGATGCACCGGTTCTTTTGGGCAAAATATATGTCTTTGTCAAAAAAGGTAAAAAAAGGTAAGAAGGGACAAGTTCTTAAAGCCAGCAAAACCAACTACGAAGAGGCGCAATTATATAAAGCCTTGGCACTAAAAAAAATCGGAACTTTCATTACCATACCGCAAAGGCAGTTTATAGGAGAAAGCCCCGAAGTTAAAATAAGAGTGGATAAAATAGCTAACAAGTATATCAACAAATTGATAGAAACTTTTTTTAAAATTAAAAGTTGAAAATTGTTATTTTTTAACGCCATCTAAAATGCTTTGCAAATGATATATGCGGTTGAGTTCTGCAAGTTCCAATTGTGCTTGTTTTTGCGCCTGTTGTAGTTGAAATTCTTGCATAGCCTCGGCCGTTTGTTTTGCTATATCGGCAATTGGTTTGGGCATGTAACCGTGTTTTTTAATAACATCGTCTTCACTCAGTTTTTTCTCGTAGAAAGAGGTTGCCCGCTCGTTGGCATAGTCGGCAAAGGCTTTAACAATCCTCGGCATGTTAATATCAGATGCCGTGCGGCTGATGTCGCCGAATATTAGGTTTATGTCAGCGATATTTAAATACATTCTGCCTTTCAGACAATCTAAGGCGCAGGTCTTAATAACGTTTTCTGATGGGTATTTTTTGCCGTAATAGTCCAAGATTTCAGTAATCCAAAGGCAGACAAAGCCGGTGAGGTAATCCTCACCGTATTGCTTTTTGATGTCTATCAGAGACGGAACGTCAGAGCGTCGGGCGCAGTCAAGCGGGATAATGTCAGCCTCAAACATTGTTACGCATTTGATGGGCGAAAACGTCTGTAAGAACTCTTTTTGGTTCAATTGGAGTGCGGGCTTTAAGCCCGCCTCACTCTTTTTTACTAAATCAGCCATTCATCATTTGTGTTAAGAAATTCAACTTTTGTTGCTGTTTCTCGCCGATTTTTTTCGCTTCGTTGGAAGCCAGTTTCTGATTATGCCTAATTAACTGGGCAATAATCGTGTTGTAGGATTTGTGTATGCTGCCGAGGGTCATGTAATAGTAATTGTTTTTCTCGGTCAGGTACTCTAAAAGCCTTTGCCACATTCCGAGAATGGCATCGTCGGAAGGGATTGTGTTTGGGTTCTTGGCTTGGTACGTTCCGCGCAGCATGTTGAAAATGTCTTTCATCGTATTGTATTCTATAACGTAGGCGTTTTGACTGCTGTATTGAACCGGAACTCCGTTGCGGTTGTTGTACCATTCGCGGTACGTCTTAACCATACGGACGATTATGTCCTTTTCGTTTTCTGATTTTTTCATCGGAGATAAATTGTTCAATCTCTTGCAATTCCGATTCAAACTGTGCGATTAAGTTTTTCCTGCTTTCGCTGTAAAAGTAATTTATTTCTGTTACTTAAATAATATAAATCACTAACACTACCCCCCATAAAACGAACCGTATCTCAACCCCAACCGCCCAAACCACCTCTAATTGACTGATACAAAAATAATTCCTTGAAAAACGCTGGACACCCCACCTCAAAACGAAATGTTCATTATAATGAATTTTATGTGAATTTTTGCCTGAATATGGGCGGGTAAATGCGAATAACGGTTAATTGGGCTAAGTAATTAATAATCATTGAAAAAAGCGGCTGTTTTGCTGTGCTGATGACAGTATGGCAAAACAGCCGCTTTTTGTGTTTGGACGGACAGTAGGACGGACAGTTTGGACGGACAAATAAAACAACTTGGACGGACAAAACCGTATTTTCAGGGGGTGGCGAGTTGACGAACAAAAAGGCGGTTTTCTGACGAGTTCAAAAACGAACAATACAGAAAACAAAATGAGTTGTTTTGCGGAGTTTCGACGCAATATTCTGACAATAAGCGCATTACACGAGAAATCGGGCAAAAACTCTCAAAATGCCCTTTTTCGGCTCACCGGGAAGGGGGTAGGCTACGCTTCGTTTTGACCAAGACGGGATTCAAGGGTGGCGATCTTGGCGGTCAAATCCTTGATAATATGCGCCTGTGTGTTGATGGTGTCGAGCATACTGCCCTTTTCGCCGTCTTCCAACGGCGTTACAACAGGATTACAAGGCGGTTCGGATGTCGTTGGTGTCTTCAACATCGAACCGTTGCCAGTAAGAAGCCATTCGGCGGAAATATTGTATTTTACTACAATATTCTTTATCGGTACTACACCTATATTACTTCTACCTTTGGTTATTTCGGTCATTAATGAGGTACTAATGCCCAAATTAACCGCTAAATCCTTCTTATCTTGGACTATTCTTTCGTTTATAAGCCAAGATACTGTATTTAAAAACCGCTCTGTAATATCATTTAAAGCCATTCTTTCAAAAAAATTTGGTAGTTATTACAGGAATCTGTAATATTTGCAGCGTTGAAATAATTTCAACACGGCGTAAAAATAGTAAAAAAATGGAAAACACAAAAATTAAATATTTCATCGAGGCGGACAAAGAACTGCGACGCGAGGTGGCAAGGATAGTCAAGAAGAGCGGGCTGCCTTGCAGCCTCCCATCCGTGTGCCGCGCTCTCAACTACACCGATATGAGCGTGAATGCTTATAAAATACGTAGGATAGCCCTCGAACGGGGGGCTGTAAAGATGGAGGTGAAAGTGTGCGACGAACAAAAGGCATAACATATCTGAAAAAGCGAACTAAGATGGTGTATTACGGTGGAAAACTTTGTATGGGAGTAGAGGAGTTGGAGTCCTGCGGGGTGTCGAGGCACAATTACGACAAACTCGTAAATCGCGGCTCCATCAGGATAGCCCGTCGCGGAGGCGGCAAGGGAGTGAGCGCACTTATCGACGTGGACTCGCTGCCTTGCAGGGTGAAGGAGTTGGTGGACAAGAAATACCCCAGCGGCGCGGGCATACTTCTCGAAGGCTACGTGATGGACAATTACCATTACGACCAGAACGCGGTGGCGTTCTACTCCGACAAGGCCAACACCGGCGTACAACTGAGCGCGGACAAGATACGAGAATACAGCATCAACGCGAGCACGCTCAATTGCTGCATACAACTCTACAACAATGCGGCTGCGGCGCAGAAGGTCTTTGGCGGCAAATATTCGTGGGAGAAGATGAGCGCAGCCATCAACATCCTGCAAGCGAAGACCGGTCACACGCTGCCCGAAAGCATTATGCGCTTCCGCAAGAAGGCGGTGCAATACCAAAAGGAAGGCTACAAGGCACTGATAAGCGGCAAATACGGCAACCAGAGCGCAAGGAAAGTGGACGTTAAGACGGAGCGGCTGATACTCGGATTGGCCACCCTGCCCAACAAGCCTTTCAATACGAGCGTGGCGGAGATGTACAATATGTTTGTATGCGGCGAACTCGACTGTTACGACCCCGAGACAGGCGAGGTGATGGATCCGGAAAACTTCACCGACAAGAAGGGCGACCCAAAGACCCTTAGCGAGACCACTATAAGCAACATACTCAATGCGCCCAAAAACCGCGTACTTATTGAGCATAAACTGTCGTCGTGGACCACCTTTATGCACGAGCAGAAACCGTATATGCACAGGCACGCGCCGGAGTTTTCGTTCTCTAAGATTTCATTCGACGACCGCGACCTGCCGCGCAAACTCAAAGACACCAAGATACGCCCCAAAGCGTACTACGCATACGACGTGGCGAGCCAGTGCGTGGTGGGCTACGCCTACAACAGGTATAAGAACACCGACTTGGTGGTGGATATGTTCCGCAGCATGTTCCGTATGATAGACCGCAACGGATGGATGTGTCCCGCACAGGTGGAGGTGGAAAACCACTTGATGAGCCAGTGGAAAGACAGTTTCCTGAAAGCGGGCGAGATGTTCCCCTTCGTGAGGTTTTGCGCCCCGCAGAACTCGCAGGAGAAGTTCGCCGAGGCTATGAACGGCGCAAAGAAACGCTCCATCGAACATAAGAACCACCTCGGCATCGGACGATTCTACGCCAAGACACGGCAATACAGGACGGAGGCGGTGAAGGTGTCCGACTCCTACAACGACACCTACGAAGACAAGCAGTACTACACTTGGGAGGAACTGATAGCGGACGACATCAAGGACATCGAGGAGTTCAACAACTCGCTGCACCCAAACCAAAAGAAATACCCCGGAATGACACGCCTCGACGTGCTTAAAAACAATATGAACCCCACTTTGCAGCCTGTCAACAAGGCGGTGCTTGCCAAGTACATCGGCGAGAAGGTGGAGACGAGCGTAAGGCGCAATTCGTATTGCCGCGTGGCGCATCAGGAATGGTGGCTATCCGACACCAAGGTGCTTGAAGCCTTGAAGCCCAACGACTACAAGGTAACGGCATACTACCTGACGGACGACAACGGCGAACCCACAGATGTATATATCTACCAGGACGGCAATTTGATAGACCGATTGGACAAGATACAGACATTCAACACGGCGGAGGCCGAGCAGACGGAGGCAGACAAGGCGGCATTCGTGGAGCAGCGTAAAAAGATAGCCAAGTTTGATGCGTATGTAAAGGACAATGAGATTGCGGCGGTGGGCGTGTCGGAGAGATGCCCTCACGGAGACACGGAGTACACGGAGGCGGAGGCAGCAATTGAAGTAATTGAAGACGAACCGCCGGAGGATGTCGGCGACACGCAAGACTTCCTCTCCGAAGATTACGCCGCAAGGGCATTGGCAGACTTCTGACAAGTGATTGAAGTAATTGAAGTGATTGAAGTAATTGAATGATAACGACATTAAAATAGCATTATAAAATGATTACAAACGAGCAAAAGACCAAGATCATCGAGGCGGTGAAGACCAACCGCACCAACTATCCGAGCGACGCCAAGCACGCCGCCGCACTCGGCATCACGGCGAGCGCATACTCCAACATCAAGAAGGGCAACACCGAAGGACAACTTTCGGATGCCAATTGGATAACCATCGCAAGGCGTCTCAACGTGATGCTCGGCAGGGAGGTGCAGTGGAAGACAGTAAGCACCCCGACGTTCCAGTACATCACGGCGAGCCTCGACTTTGCGCGCGTGAACTCCACCGGCGGCATATTCTGCGACGAGGCGGGCATCGGCAAGACCTACACGGCGCAATACTATGCACGTACTCACAAAAACACCGTGTACGTGGATTGCAGCCAGGTGAAAAGCAAGCAGCGTTTCATACGCGGCATAGCCAAGGAGTTTGGCGTTGGCAGCACTGGACGCTATGCTGACGTTTATGACGACCTCAAATACTACCTGCGCACCTTGGAGCAGCCGCTCATAATCCTCGACGAGGCGGGCGACCTCCAATACGACGCCTTCCTTGAACTCAAAGCCCTTTGGAACGGCGCGGGCGAAAACAACTGCGGATGGTATATGCTCGGCGCGGAGGGGCTGAGGGAGAAGATTTCGCGCTCCATCAACTGCAAGAAGGTCGGCTATGCCGAAATATTCAACCGCTACGGCAACCGCTACACCCGCGTAACGCCCGACAGCGAGAAGGAACGCCGGCAGTTCCTCAACGCACAGGCGGAGACCGTGGCGAGGGGCAACGCCCCCGACGGAGCCGACATCCGCGCTCTTGTGGTGAAAAGCGGCGGCCATCTCAGAAGGCTGTTTACGGAAATACAAAAGTCAATTCAAAATTCGTAATTCATAATTCATAATTCATAATTGGAAATGAAGCGTAGTTATTCGACAGAGGAGATTTTGGAGAGGAAGTTCCCCGACCTTGGATGGGGCGAGAGGTGGCGCGAAGTGTTTGGCGTACCGGCAGACAACGACACTTGGCTGATATGGGGCGCGAGCGGCAGCGGCAAAAGCAGTTTTGTGATGCAACTCGCCAAGGAACTTGCCAAGATAGACCGTGTGGTGTATGTGGGCTACGAGGAGGGCATCAGCAAGAGTTATCAAAAAAGGCTGCAAGACTTCAATATGAAGGAGCACCACGGCAGTTACACCACGGTGATAGAGAGTTACGACGAACTCACCGAGCGGCTCAAACGTCAGCGCAGCGGCAAGTTTGTGATAGTGGACTCCATCCAGATGAGCGGATGGAGCTACGCACAGGCGGAGGCAATAACAAAGCAGTTTCCGAGAAAGTCTTTCATCTTTGTCTCGCAGGAAGACAAGGGCAACCCGCTGGGACTGGACGCTACCCGACTTCTCTACTTGGCAAGCGTGAAAATCAAGGTGGCGGGCTACAGTGCCTACTCAAAGGGACGCTACTCCGAGAACCCGGCGGTGAGTTTCCCTGTATGGCAAAAGGGGATCATAGAAACAACTAACAACATTTGATAATTGACAATTGAAAATTAAAAATTCAACAAATCCACAAATAACTATGGAAAACAAATCAGAACAGAAAAAGGTGCTGGTACGGAAGTACCACACAATGTGCCGTCGGCTGGGCTTGGACGAGGAGACGCGCAAGGCGATGCTCGCACAGTACGACGTAGAGTCGAGCAAAGACCTCTCAATTGCGGAGCTTACCAAGTTGATAATAGCCTTGGGCGCGGAACTGCACAACACGCCCGAAAACAAGGCGAGAAAGCGCGTAATCGGCGCGGCAATCGGCTACTTGGAAGCCAACAAAGAGGGCTTCGCCACGTGGGCGCAATACGCCAAGGTGGAATACGCCAAAGGCGCGGCGGTGAAGGCATCCGGCATGGCAACCGCAGGAGCCGACATCGACGAACTATTCGACCGTATTCCGATAGAGACGCTGGTAAAAATCAGCGCAATGTTCAACAAAATGAAGAAACTGACAAATAAAAATTGAAATCATCATGGAAAAAGAATTCGACACCTTCGAGGACGCATACAAGTGCGCCGACGCCAATCCGGGCAGCAAAATGCGGTACATCGCCGCAATCGCAAAGTGGGTGGTTACAATAGCCGCCACAACAGCAAACGCAATCGTGATTCTCTAATTCACTCAATCAACAAATCATTAAATCATTAAATAATATGGAAAACACAGTAACAATGACAGCCGACGAACTCGCAGAGTACGAGGCATTCAAGGCGGCAAAGGCCGCAAAACAGGCGCGTGAGGAGCGCAAGGCAAACCTCGAGACATTCAACAAGATGATAGACGAACAGGTTGCGGCGACCATCCCGGAACTCGTGGACCTCAGCGAGCAACTCTCAGGTCTCAAAAAGGCAATCTTCGACAACTTCAAGACGCTCCTCGACATGAAAAAGGACATCATGAAGATGACAAAGGACGGACAGAGGGGACACACTTTCACCACAAGCGACGGCAAGATGCGCATAGAACTCGGCTTCTATGTCCTCGACAACTACAAGGACACCGTAAACGACGGCATCGCGCTCATCAAGGAGTACATCAGCGGACTTGCCAAGGACGACGAGACCAAGGCACTCGTTGACATGGTGCTAAAACTCCTCTCCAAAGACCAGAAGGGCAACCTCAAAGCGAGCCGCGTCTTGCAGCTCCGCCAAATGGCAGACCGCATCGAGGACGAGAGATTCAAGGAAGGCGTTGAAATCATTATGGATGCCTACGCGCCGATACAGAGCAAACAGTTTGTCAGGGCGTGGCAGCGCGAAGACAAGAACGGCGAATGGGCGCCTATCCCGCTGTCGATTACAGATGTCAAGTAATTGACAATTGACAATGTAGGGGCGTAACTTGTTTACGCTCCGTAATAATCGAAAATCAACAAATCAACAAATTGCTATGGCAAAGACAATCAAGATGAAAAACCCAATCCACAAGGAGATGGTGGACACCTTCCACAAGTGGTACATGGAGAAAAAAATGCTTCCGTTCGTTTGGACGGCGAAGGAGATGGCGCAGATAGACATGGTGTACAAGAACCTCGTGCAACTCTGCCACGCCACTGGCAGCGCAAGCGACAACGACTCGATACTCATCCTTTGGGCAAAGATGCTGTCGGGATTGCAGACCGTCAACTCGTGGGTGTACCAAAACGCCAGCCCAAGTATGATCAACTGCAAGTTCAACGAGATAGTCTGCGCACTCCGCAACGGCAAGACAGAAACGAAGCAGCCGGAATACGTGCAGACCAAAATCTCGATAATCGAGGAGATGTTCAAGTAATTGACAATTGACAAATCAACAAATCAAAAATCAACAAGTCAACAAATCATGGAGACAGGATTAGTAAAGAAAGAGGAGCCGCAGGCTTCGGTGGCATTGAGGATGCCGCCGAAGGCGTTCCTTCAAGAATACAGCCCGGCGAAGTGCCTTGTGAAATACATCGAGGTCAACAGTGCGGCTGTGGCATTGAAGACCGACGCGCCGAGCCTCGCACAGGTCAACAAGACCTACGGACACCGCTACCTGATAGGCTACCTGAGCCTCTGCATCGTCAACCTTTGCGAATACCTCGGCAAGAAGTACGCAATGACCGAACAACAGATCAACGAGACGGCGGAGCTGATATACTCCGACAACTATTACATGACCCTCGCCGACATCACGATGGTGTTCACGCAGATAAAGCAAGGCAAGCGCGGCGGCAACCTCTACGAGAACATCAACGGCAGGAAGATAGTCGAGGTGTTTGCCGACTATTCGGGCGAACGCGCCACCACAGCCATGGAGCAGCAGCGCAACCGCGAGGAGGTCATCAAGAGGCACGGTTACGACCGATGCTCCACACTCTCAGAAAACGACGTCTATGTAGGCTACGAGCAACTACGGCAACGCAAGGAACAAGAGGAACACGCCAAAATGGACGCCGAAATGCAATATTGCGAATGTCTGAAAAACAGGGTAAAGGCTTATTGCGAGAAAAACAGGGTCAATTGAAAATTGACAATTCAAAAATCAACAAATGTTCAAGAGTACGCTAAAACGGAAGGAAACGGTGGAGATGCTATTGAAGGAGCATTACGAACCCGGACGGCAGGACAGGTGCAAGCGGTGGGTGTACCTCCATTATGTCTATCCGCTTACAAAGATTTCGGAGCGTACTTTTTACCGCTACCTCGGCGAATACGAAAAACGCCTGATGGCAGAGCCGCCGCCCCAAGCGGTGCAGCTCTCGTTGTTCTGACAAAAAAACTCCGCAGTGCGATTGTGCGCTGCGGAGTTTTTTTATTTAGACAGAATGTGGTAGGGTGTTACTGGATTACGGGCATTGAGGGGCAGAGCTGCCAAGAGGATGGGGTGGAAACGAAGCTGAATGAAAATCCGTCTGAGTCGACGGCGGACAAAGTAAATATGGCCTTGACCAATTCGCACGGCGACGACGATAAGTAAATTTTGGTTTGGAAATCAGTAAGATCGGTGTCCGGCGCACAAAGGACAAGTATATACTCGCCGTCGGTAGATACATATTCGTACCATGTGGATGCACAAGAATTCACCACCGTGTATCCGTTAGACAGCGTGGGCACGCCATCGTTGATTTCAGTGATGGTGATAGTCGTGCCGGGGTCATCTGAATCGCTGAAGCAGACTACTACATCGCCGACCTTGGGTTCTGTGTCTTGCAGATAATAGTAAGTGCCCAAAGTAGCTTTGAAGCGAATCGCCTCAATAGACCGACCTGTCGGGTAGAAGTTAACACCCTGCAAATTGGAATACTCGTCGGGGACTTTTAGAATGCTAATGTATTTGGAACCCAACGGAACTGACACTGACATAATGTTTTCCGCCTTCCACTCGTAGTCCCAACCGTGGGTGTACTTGTCGTTGGTCTCGCCGGTGTACTTGACTATTTCGCCGTCGGGCGCGTCGGTGTAGGCGTCGAGGTCGGGGACGAGTTTGAGGTAGTTGCCCTTGGGGATTGCGGCGATGGCTTCGGCTATGCGGCCTTCGAGGTAGGTGCGCTGTTGTTCCAGCAATCCCGCCAAGGTCTCGGTGTCGGTGATGCCTTGGAGGAACGATTCAATCTCCTGCCAGCGGTTGATGGTCTCGTCAGATGCGTCGGCGTCTTCGAGAAACTGCTTCACCTTGTTGATGAACGCATAGACGTTGGCGTAGTTGCCGGAGAGTGCGGCGAAACGGTTGGCGAGGTCGTCGATTGACTCCTTGGCGTCCTTGCCGAGGATTGCATAGACCTTTTCGAGGGCGGCGGTGTTGTTGGTGATGCGGATCTCGTGTCCGGCGATGTTGTCGGTGTTGGTGTCGATGTCGTCGCGCAAGGCGGCAATGCCCTCGGTGAGTGTTTTGAGTTTCGACTGCGAAATCTCGCCAGTCTCGGGGTCGCGGACGATTTCGAGGAGCGATGTCATCTCGTCGATGAACGTCTGCAAGCCGTCAACGTCCTTGATTTCGTGGCTGTGCTTCTCCTCCGCCTTTCGGTTGATGATGTCAACGATGTTCTCGTCGCCCGACACGATTTTGGAGGGGTCGATGGTGTCGTCTTTGTGAACGTAGGAGTCAAACACGTTCTCAAAGTCTTGCTGCGTGGGGTACATACCCGTCTTGTAGCGTTTCTTGTTGTCTTCGCGTGAGATTTTACTCATTTTGTTAATGTATTAAAGGGTTATTAAAATGGCATTACAATGGTGTTGTAATGCGGTTATCTGTGAGCGTGGTTTGGTTTGTTGATGTAGAGCATAGCGTCGTAGTATGCCTTTTGTGCGCGGAGCATCCTTTTCATGGCATCCATGAGACGCTCCTGCCGTTTGATTTTGCGCCGCAAGTTGCGGATGGTGCGGTTGCGGTCGCGGATTTTGCGTTGTAGAAATTCTATCATTTTTTTGCGTTTTTATTTGTTTGTTCAAATATTGTTTGTTATATTCACCGCCGATAAAATAATTTCAAAGTCGGTTAATTATGATGATAACACCACAATTAAAAGATAAGTTGCTGAAACAATTGATTTCAGCGGAGTATCGTCATTTTTTGGTATCACTTAACGACTTATGCACTGCACTTGGAGTCGGTGCCGATGTTATTGATTGTCTCATTGACCATTTCTCTGAAATGGGACTTTGTGATGTAGAGCGGCTCGTCGGCGGTACATTTGACATCTCTCTCCACGTAGAGGCAGATGATTTGTGGCTGCGCGGCGGCTTTGTCGGCAGAGAGGAACTTTACCAAAAGGAACTTCTCAAACTTGAAAAGGAACTTGAAGACCTTTGTGAAAAATGCCCTGATAAGGTTTCTCTTTTCGGTACTGCCCTTACTCTTATTGGTACGGTAAAAAGTTTCTTTTAAGAGCATTTGCTGAGCCCTTTGCAGCGGTGTGTCTGCGAATTGCTCAGCCAAATGGCTTGTTACCTTTTCGCCGTCTACAAACAGCGTATATCGTATTAATTTGTTCATTTTTTTCTGTTTTTAAGTTATTGTTTAACAAAATATTTCTTATATTTGCAGCGTTATAACAAATGAATGTTTAACCGCTAAATTCTTTTACAATCATGGCGTTTGACTTATCAAAAATCAAAAACTTCGACAATGTTTGGGAAAACATCGAACATCTGACAGACGAAGACCTCAAAAAACTCCGCGAGATGGGGGTATATGAGCCTGTATCTGTTGAAGATCCTGACATAGACGAACTCATAACAGATGAAGATATTGAATCTGACCGCGCAAAATAACGAGACTAAATAAACTTCATTCCATTTTAGGTGTAATCATATTTACTTTCTTTGATAAATACCGCACCATTCCTTTCCTTTGACTTGTCTGAGGATTTAATTCCGCTTTCCAAGAAGTACCAGACAAGTATTGTTTGTATTTTTTAATTGCAATTTTTTGCATAGGGAAAGGTTCATTCGTATTTTTCTTCCCTTTTATATAATATCGTTCAATTATATTCATAGCATTTTCTAAATCTTTTCCGTTGAATTTCTTTAATACAACAGTCTCTGCCTCTTTACGATTACAAGCATAGTATCCTGTTCGTGCCCAAGTATAACCTCCAGCTTGCAGACTTGAATCAGCCTTGATTTTCGTAATACCCATTGTTATATATTGTTTTATCAATTCCAATGATATAATAGAACCCATGCCTATATTTTGCGGTTCTATTCTGATAAATTTGTTTATAACAGTATATTTATCACGACCAAAAACGAGTAATAATCTAAATAGTCCTCCTGATATTTTTAATGCAATTTGATTGTCATTAATTGGAATAATACAGCGATGAGTGTTTTTCCAAGCATCTGAAAGCGTTTTATCATTAATAAAATCTACACCTTCGTCTATAATGCGCAACAACCTTACGGCATCAAATTTTTCAAAAGAGGTTTGTTGTATCTCTTTTAATGAAACTTTGGTATCGTAATGATTTATTAATTCATTATATTTTTCCTCGTTTATTACAAACTTTGGTGCAGGGTTAATATTTTGCCATTCATTTTTACTTACGAGCCGTTCTATTACCTTACAATGGTTGAAGCAATCCCCTTTCTTTTCCACCAATGCTGCAAACAACTTTCCAACTCCCTTGTTGAACGGACACTTGCCGCAGTTCTCTGGGTAGTATGGATGCTTGTTGGAGAAGATTTCGCCTGTCTTGCCGGGATTGGACTCGAGACCTTTCGAGGGTTGCAGATTTTTGACAACCGTTTCAGCGGGTGCGGCGGTCGGTTCTTTGTCGGTGTTGCGGAGGCGGCACTTGCAGTTCCAGCGGTCGCCGGGGCGGTGGTCGTTCCAAAACTTGTGGTCTATCGGCAACACTGTGCCCCAATACGGACGATGATCCTCGCCGGGATGTGGCGAGGTCGATGGCAGCCATTCGAGGTTTGGGAAAACGTCTTTCTCGTCCTCAAACTGTCGCCAGTCGGCGGCTTGGTGCGCACGGAGTACGGCGGTGTCGTATTCGGTCTGCAACCATGCGCGGTTCTGGTGGGAGACGTATGGCTTCACGTCCTTGACGAACTGCCCGAAAGGTTTTAGATTGCCTTTGGAGTCGAGGAGCTGCGCCGCGATGTCGTTCTGCATCTTGTGGGTGCGGAACGCCGAGAACACGTCGGTATTGTGGCGGAGCGCGTCGATGAAGGCGGAGTTGCGGTCGGTGGCGGGCGAGCCGCCCGCGTTCCAGCCTTTGTTGACTGCGCCTCCGAGTATTTCCTTAGTCTTTTCAAAGAGCGTCGGTTCCAATTCCCTGCCGTTGCCGTATTTCTTTTGGTAGATGTTTACCAAGGCGTTGGCGATGGTGTCGGCATCGAAAGAGATACTTTTTGATGGGTCAGAAAGGTCGGGCAGACCATCGGCGAAGTATTCCCGGTCCAATGTTTCTGCAACCCCGTCATCGTCGGCGGGGTTCATACGAAAAAACTTTTTGCACGGTCGAAGAGTGATTTTTTGTCGGTTTTTTCCTCTGTGTCCTCAGTGCTTACCTCTGTGTCCTCAGTGTTCGCATTTTCGGGTTTGGGTATGCCGTAGGTCTCGTACCAGTAGTCGGCGTCGATGGCTACCTTGGACGACACTTGGAGGTCTATCTCCAAACGTTGGCGAAGTTCGGCGAGGTTCTTTTCTTGCTCAAAACGGAACTTGCCGCCCTTGACGGGGTAGCCGTATTGCGCGAGGATGTTAAGGAAGAAGTCGCTGTTGAGGTACGAAAGAACATAGCGGAGGTCTGCCTGTGTGAGTTGGTTTTGCTGTCCGGCGTGTATCTCCGCCTGTGCGTATCCCGACGACGAACTGGATGCCGTGGTCTCGGTGTTGCCAAGTATTGCAATGCTCATTTCACGGTTGCAAGCCTGAATAAGACGCTCCTGCAATGCACCGTCGCCGTTTGAGGTTTTGCCGTCCATCATCTGGAAGTTTGCCTGTTTTGGCAGCATCATCACCAAAGACGAACCCGATTTGTCAAGTATTTCTCTTAGGCGGCTTTCGGTCTGCTTGTCGTATGCGTCGTATTGGATGATGCGCACCGGCTGTCCGAATATCTCCACGTATTGCGCAAAGTCGCCGAAGCCGCTGCGCTTGTAGAGCGCGAACATGGAGCATTGCAGGAGCTTGCCGAGGTTGCGTTTTTCGCCAATAAGCCATACACTGGGATAGTTACTAATATCCTCACCTTCATAATCGTATTGAGATTTGGCAACCTGACCTTTTTCGGGTCGTATATGGCGGCGGTCTATTTCGTTATAGCAAAACTCTCTGTCTCTTACAAACTCCACTCCCGAAATACCCCAGTAGATGGATTCCATTATCAGTTCCAACAGGTGTTCAAAACTGTTGCTACCGATAAGGTTGTCCAATTCGTCCACCTTGCGACCTTCGCTGTCTACAAAAACGATTTTCTTGTTGGTAACGCTTTTTGTACGCTTTTCAAGAATGCCGGATAGGTGTCCGTCGATGGTTACAATATCGTGGTAAAGGTCGTATAATCTTACACGGTTGGGATTATAGACACTTTCGGCACTCAGTATGGCACGTTTTAGCGAGCCGGTGTCCTTACGGTTGCGGTCGGGCGAAACGTAGGTTATTTCAGGTATTATAAGTTCTTTATCCATTTTAATTACGAATTACGATTAAAAATGCTGTATGCGCTTTGGGTTTGAAGACCATGCCACCGAGCCGTCGCTTTCGTCGTCTTCGGTTTCGGGGTCGTCCTTGGCGTATGGCAGCTCCACGAGGTTGTTCTTGCCGTCGCGGATGTCTTTTAGTAAGTCGATAGCCAGTTCGTAGTCGAGGCGGTAAACCTCCAAATCCACATTCGGGTTGGCGAGCCTTACGAGATAGTAAGACGCTATCATCTTGACAATCTTTTTGAGCATCTCGCATTGAATTGCAGGCGGCTCGCCTGCCTCACCAAACGCCGCTTTGAGGTCGTATTTGAAAAGGTACGACTTACAGAGTGATTCGGCGGCAAGTATTTGGAGTTCCGCCGCCTCTTGATTGCCACGAGTGATGGTTTCTATGATTTCGGGATATAGCGAAGTCTGCCCGAGTTCCTCTACTGTTACTATCATAATTTGAACTTGTTTTTGCGTTTTACTGTATAAATGCCCCTGTCCAAAGCCTCGGCTGCCTCTGCCTGTTTGAGGATATAGACGCCGCCTTCCACCATGTCGGGACCGTCCATACGCTTCTGTTTGCGAGAGAAGTTGCGGAACTGTGCGGCAAGGCGTTTCATGTCGGGGTTGTCGTGTTCCTTCTCGTTGAAGATGAGTTGTCCGTTGCGGTTGATGGGTTCCAACAAGCCTTCAATACGGGTGTACTTGTCTTGCTTGGCTCTTGCGTCGGTCATAAGGGGAAGCATCACGCCGGTCTGCTCGGAATATTGAAACACTGCTGGCTGCAACACCTGTTCAAAAAATGGTGCTTGCAGGGAGTTGTTTTCTATCCACACTTTCACATTCTCGGCACCGGCACTTATAGCGGCATTATAAGCCGAAAACAACGCCTCTACAAAATGCGCCGTGCTCATTGTGTAGAGCCACGTCTTTACAATGTAGTAATTGAAGCCTTGTTTTGCTATTATACCGACCGCCTTGTACGAACCGGAGGATACGTCTTTGTTTGAGGTGGCAGGGTCGGCGTATACAAGCACAAGGCAGTTTTTGAGGTTTGGCACTTTGCCAAATATCACCTCTTTGAATACCGTGCCGCCGTCCATCGGGTTGTTGAAGTATTCTTTTTGCGCTGATTCGTAACTGATGGTGGACAGCACGCGGTCTATCTGTTCCTCGGTGTTTTTCTCCGGCCAAGTGCTTTTACCATCCTTGTCGCGGATGTTAACGATGTCGAACTTGTCGGCGACGTTTTCTCCGAGGTATTTCACGGCGCAGTTGTCGTGTATGATGTTGCCGTTGACGAGTATTCGCGTGGGGTTGGAGATCGAGCGCGTTGGAATTAGTGCCTGTTCGAGCCAGTTGATTTTGTTGCGCATGGTGTCTTCGTTGCGGCACTCCTCGTCGGTATCGAAGTCGTCGATAAGGATGAAGTCGGGGCGTTTCTCGTTGTTGCGAGTTCCACGTGGCGACTCTCCCCAGCCAAGGGCGCGGAACATACAGCCCGCCTTTATCAGAAACTTGTCGGAAGTCCATTTGCTGGAGGTAGTCTGTTTGCCGTAGTCGTTTTCAAACCTTCGGTTGGACTCGAAACAAGCCTTGAACGGCAGCAACAGGCTCACTGCATTGTCGTGGCTGTTGGAAACCAACAGGAGGTTCTTTATCCTGCCTGTAAGTGCGAGATAGCAAATCTCCATCATCGAGCGTGCGCTCTTGCCGAGTTCCCTCGACCAGGCGCGCACCTCAAACCATTCTGCATTGCCTATTAGCCTTTTGGCGGCGGCGATGTGGAACGCTGCTGGCTTTGCGGTGCAATAGTGCGGGAAATAGTATGCGAACCACTCTTCGGGGTTGCCTTCTAAACGCTTCTTGCGGCGAAACTTGTCCGCCTCGGTCTCGTTGGCATCCGTCGGGGTGGCATTGCGGAAATTGTCGCAATACTTCTGCCATTGCTCCAAATAGTCCTTGTCGGTTGCTTTTTTGCCTATTCCTGCCATTTTGCGTTTTCGATTGTTTTGTTGACAAAAGCATTGTAGAGGTCAAGCACGCGGGGCGCAAGGTCTGGTTCTGCGGTCTTCACAAACTCGCAGAACTCCATGCCGATAGAGGTGGTCTGCGCAATGGAATAACGACCTTCCAAAGCCTTGATGTCCATGATGAGCTTGCGCCTTGCGTCCGCCTCCTTGGAATCAGCCACCTTGTAGTTTTCCTTTTCCTTGATCATGCGGTTGAACTCCTCTAATTCGTCGTAGAGTTCGCTGAGGCGGCTGCCCTTGGAAGTGAGCAAGTTTTTGCGCAGGGAGTCCCAGTTGCCCGCCTTGGCCCATCGTGTGAGGGTCTGCGGCGCAACGTCGAGTTTTTCCGCAATCTCCTTTTGTGAGAGCTTGTTTTGCAGGAAGAGTATCTGCGCTATCTCCTTTATGTTGTCCTTAGCCTTTGCCATTTATATCATTAATATTTTAAAATTCCATTTTAAAATAACGGACAGAGCCGCTCGGATTCTGAATACGGGGCAAAGTTAGGGGTCTAAACGGGTGGTTTGCAAAAAGTTCTGTAAGATTGGCATAGGTTTTTGGGAAGGGGGGCGCGGCGGTGTAATTTTGCATCACGTTCAAAACAAAAAGCCTGCAAAAAAGGGTGTTTGGCCTGACCCACGGCGGGGCGCAGGAGCAAAGCAAAACAGCGACATGCCCCGCCTTTTTTTAGAAACTAAATAAACGCAAGATATATGAAAAAGATAGACAAGGAATTCTGCATCAGCGACGACAGCGTGAACGTTTACGGCTACCGTCTGCTGACATCGGGGCTGGAACTGTCGAGGTTCAACCCTCCGATTGGCTTCCTTATGCACGAGCGCGACAAGGGCGTGGCGGTCAAATGGGAGGATTTCAGGACGGAGGTGGGCAAGGTGTTCGCAAAGCCCGTCATCAACGACGAACTGTTTCCTCAATTAGCCCAGCAAATAGAGGAGGGCTTCTACAACGCCGCGTCCGTGGGGCATATCGTTGCCCTGGAAGTGAGCGACGAACCCGGAACGAAACTCGAAGGGCAGACCGGCCCGACGGTCACCAAATGGTTCTGCCGCGAGGTGTCGATTGTGGACATACCCGGCAACTACAACGCAATAGCACAGTTATACGACGAGTCGGACAACGTTTTGCACGACCTGTCGTCATTCATACAACCAAACAACACAGAAAATATGAAAGACACATCAAAACCCACAGGCGCGATGGTGGCGGTGGCATTGCTCAACCTGCCCGACCTCAAGGACGACGCGACGGCGGAACAGGCGGTCATGGCGGTGAAAAAACTGATTGACCGCGCGGCGGACGCAGAAAAGCGCAACGCAGAAATCACCTCCCAACTCACAGCAATGCAGATAGACGGCGCATTGGACAGAGCCGTCAAGGAGCGCAAAATCTCGCCGGCATTGGCGGAACAACTCAAAGCCGACTACAAGGACAACCCCTGCGGTCTCAAAAACCTCATTGACAAGATGCCCGCGCAAAGCCTCATTACCGAAAAACTCTCGCAGGACATCCCCGACAAGTACAGGGGCAAGTCGTACCGCGACCTCTACCTCAGCGGCGAACTCGAAGAGGTAAAGAGGGACTATCCCGCGCTGTACGAGAAATTGAAAATTGAAAATTCATAATTGACAATTCGTAAATCAACAAATCACTAAATCACCAAATCATACTTATCATGGCAAACATCATAGCATCAGAAGTATTTGCGAACTACATCGTAGAAAAACTCCGCAGAAGCAACCCCCACATCGGACTTGCGGCTGACGAATCGCAGTATGTAAAAGCCGGCGCGGTGGTGCACATCCCGCAGGCCGGCAACCCGCCGGCGGTGGAAAAGAACCGCTCCACCTATCCCGCAGTGGCGACAAGGCGCGGCGACACAAGCGTTACATACGCCTTGGACAGCTTCACCACCGAACCCGTGCACGTGGCGTGGAGCGAACAGGCTGAAATCTCATACGACAAGACCGACAGCGTGCTTGGCGACCTCGTGGCCACATTGATGGAGACCGTAGGCGACAACATCCTCTACGACTGGGTGGCAGGTCTCAAAAACAAGGGCGCGGCAGCCGACACAATCCCTGCGGCAAACATCATCGTAACGGCGGGAACGTTGGACAGCTTCGAGATAGCGCAGGGCATCTCGGTGCAGCGCAACGCATTCTCCTACAAGGACCTCGAAAGCGCACAGTACCTCATGAACCACCAGAACGTGCCCAAGCAAGGCCGCTACGCGCTCCTCGAAAGCAAGATGTACCAGCAACTGTTGGACAGCCTCTCGGCAAACCAGATGGCGGCGTTCCAGGCGGCAGCCGACTTGAAAAACGGCATCTGCGGACGTCTGTTCGGATTCGACATCTTGGAGCGCAGCAACGTGCTCACATTCACAGGGACAACCACGCCCGTCGTCCCCGGCACCGAAATCACCAACGCAATGAACCCCGCCGCACTTTGCTGGCAAAAAGACTGCGTTGCCATCGCCAAGGGCGACATAATGCCATACCAAGACCTCGGCAACCCGCTGTACTTCGGCGACATCTTCTCGGCGGAAGTAAAGATGGGCGGACGCGCAAGACGCAGCGGCTACGAAGGCGTGGTGGCTATTATCGCGACCAAGAAATCGTAATCGATGACAATGGACAATGGACAATTGACAATTGACAATTAAAAGCAAAAAAAGAAATGTTAGAAGTTTTCCAACAGTTCGGCTTCCCAATCGCCGTGGCAATAGTGTCGCTCATGGCGATTGGTTTCCTTGGAAAATATCTCCTCAACCGTATGGACAAAATGGATGCGAAGGCGGAGAAGATCCAAGAACAATACACTGCGTACCTTCAAATGTCCAACGTGGAACTCACCGGCGCACTCAAAGAAAACGCAATGGCACTCAAAGACAACGCAAGCGCATTGAGCAAGTTTTCGGCATCGTTGGAAAGGTTCGACGAATTGTTAGTGAAGCTGAACAACAAGATTAATTGACAATTCACAATTGACAATTCATAATTGACAATTCACAATTGACAATTCATAATTGACAATTCATAATTGACAATTCATAATTCACAATTCGTAATTCACAATTCATAATTCGTAATTATCATGGGATTTCCAAAAGTAAAAGTAAACATAAGCGAGGGCAACCTCCTGCGCTCCATCAACGCTCCCGATGCAGTTCCCGCAATACTTGTAAAAGGAATGACGGGCGACCTTGTGGCGGTGTACAGTGTGGACGACGCCACTTTGAAAGGCGTTACAGGCAGGGCGTTGACATTGGTGGCGATGTTCTACAAGGAACTCGCGGGCAACATGCGCGTTTTTGTAGCACCGGCTACCGAGGCAAACGCGGAACTCCTCGCCTCCAAGGGCGTCAACCTCATGGCGTGGATAGACGACGCGACCACCGAACAAGGCATCACGCAACTGTCATCGACCATCAAGGCATCGGCGCAGAAGATGCAGGCGGCTGGTTTCCCGATGCGAGTGCTGGCAGGCGGCACTTTCAACGCAGAACTCCTCGGCGAGTTAGACTGCAAGACGCTCGACAACCCATACTTGGGCATCGTTGCAGGCGAAGACAGCGAGACCGGCGCAAGCATCGCCGCCGCAGCCCTTGCACGTTGCTGCAAGTATGGCGCGGAGGAAAAGATAGGCAGCGGCAAGAACGGCGCATTAGTGAGCATTACCGACGCTACAATCGGCGGCAAGGCTTACACGGACTTCACCCTCGCCGAACTTGAAACAATGCACGACAACGGCTACATAATGCCCCAGCACCGCACCGGCACGGCGGGGTATTTCTTTGGTCAGGACAACATGTGCAGCAACGGCGATTTCAGAATCCTTGCGCACGGACGCATCATCGACAAGGCGCAGGCAATCATCCAAAAGGCATACGCGCCGTTCATCGAGACACCAATCCGGGTTGCAAGCGACGGCACATTGGACGACGGCGACGTGTCGTACATGGAGAACGTCCTCGAAAGTTCGTTGCTCGCCTCTATGACGGGACAGGTAAGCGGAGTGCAGGTGGTGATAGACAAGAACCAGGACATCATCAACAACTCCACGCTCGAAGTCTCTTGCCGAATACAGCCGCTCGGATATGCCACTTGGATCAACGTGACTCTTGGTCTTGCTACTAAAATTGACAGTTGACAATTGACAATCAAAAATCAACAAATCGAAAATCAATAAATCATACTTATTATGGCAAATATGAACATCAGCTCTTCGGAATGTGCCTGGCATCAGTCCGAAGTAAAGATTTTGGGGCGCACGCTCTCCGGCATCCGTGGCTGGGAAATCAAAAAGACAGTGGAGAAAGAGCCTCTCTACGGTGCGGGACAGCACGCATTGGACATCACCGAGGGCAACGTAAAAGTAGAGGGCAGCATCAAAGTGTTGGGCTTTGAGGCCGATGCCATCAACCAAGCGGCACAAGAAGCGGGCTACGACGACATCACAGCCGTGCCGCACGAGGCTATCGTGGCAAATATCAAAATGAAACGCTCCCCCACAGACAAGGCTACCAACATCGCCATCCGTGGCATCGCATTCACCGAATGCGGCGACAGCATGGAGCAAGGCGCAAAAAACCGTGAAATCACACTGCCATTCATCGCAATGGACGCAATCAAGACAACTCTTTAATTGACAGTTGACAATTAAAAATTAACAATTAAAAATTAAAAATTATGCCAAAAGAAATTGAAAAAAGCACGGAGGAACTCATAAAAGAGCGTTACGGCGCAAAGTTGGACGAGTACAAGAAACAATACGCGCCGCGCAAACTCTGCGTGATACGGGTGGAAGACAAGACCGCCATCCTAAGACCTGTAACAGCGACCGAAATGGGGCAGTATTCGCTGATGATTGCCAGTGGCGACAACGGCGGTCTCGATGTCGCTTGCCGCTATCTCCTCAACGCCCTTTGGATAGACGGCGACAACTGCATCCGCGACGACGAGGAGTATTTCATCTCCGCAATGTTGCAAGTACAAAACGTCATCGAACTAAAAAAAAGCAGCTTTTTGAGGCTTTAACTTCGGGCGAAAAATCCAGCGATGGCTTTGCGGCGGCGTTGGTCTTCGGGCTTGAAAAAATAGGCTACGGCGTATTGAAAGACAACGAGGATTTGTTCTTTTACCTTACCGGCACGGCTTTGAAATTGGCAAAACAAAAGAATTGACAATTGACAATTCATAATTCGTAATTAAAAAAAATGAACATCGTAGAATTTGGCATAAAGTTGAAAGACATGGCGAGTGGCGCGCTCCTGAAATTTGCTCAGACAGTAAAAAGCACCACCGCCACGTCGTCTGCGTCTGTCAACAAGACTACGAGTGCCATTGCCGAAACAGGCAAGAAAGCCGCCGAAACCCAAAGGTCTGTAAAACAAATGGCTGAAACAACCGCAACGGGTTTCAGCAAGGTAACCGAAGAGGCACGCAAGGCGGGAAAAGAAATAGACAACGTAAAGCAAAAAGCCGACAAAGCAAGCAAACAGAGCAAAGGCAACAAAAAAGACAAAGGCACGTCGGCGTGGGACTACGTGAAAGGCTCGGCAATATACGGCGGCATAACGGCGGCTGGCAGTATGGCTGCAGGGTTCTTTGCAGACTCCATCCAGGCGGGGCTCGACCGTCAGAAGATCCAAACCTCATTCAACGTGCTTGCCGGTAGTGAGGACACTGGCAAGGAACTCACCCGTCAGTTGGTAGACTTGCAGCAAAGCACCATCCTCGGTTCTGAGGTCTTTGGCGCGGCGCAGACGATGATGGGCTTTGGATTCAACGCACTAAAAAGCGGTGAAGACGACATCAAGAGCGTAACAGAGAACCTGAAAATGCTCGGCGACGTGTCGATGGGCGACAAGGAACACCTCAACGGACTTGCTCTCGTATATTCGCAGGTGTGCGCAGCCGGCAAGATGAACACTCAGGATTTGTACCAGTTCATCAACAACGGATGGAACCCGCTCGAACAAATGAGCAAATCCACCGGCAAATCAATCTCCCAACTCAAAGACGAAATTGCGGAGGGCAAAATAACCTTCGACAAGGTGCACGAATCGTTGGTGCAGTCAACAAGTGCGGGCGGCAAGTTCAACAATATGCTCGGTGAAATCGCCAAAACGCCATTCGGAAAGATGCAGCAACTCAACGGCGCTTGGGAGGAGTTCAAGATAAAAGCCGGTCAAGCCTTCACGCCGCTTGTGTCGTTTGCCTTGGAACTTGCAAACAAACTATTGCCCTATCTCGAAAAAATGCTCACGCCGCTCAGCAACGGCATTGCTAAGGTCGTGGACTACATCAAGGCCATCAAGCCGATATTGATGCAGGTGTTTTCGCCGGTGGCGGAGTTTGTGGGCGGCATCGTGGCAAAGGTGCAGGAGTTTTTTGCCGCCGCATCCGAAAAAGCCAACGTCTTTATGCAATATGTAAATGCCGTAAAAGATACCATCGTAAATCACGTATGGCCTGTGATTCAGCAGGTAGTGGAGTTTGTCGGTGATATGATTGGGCAGTTGCACGACTTCATAAGCCAGTCGGAACTGTTGGCTGACATCTTTTCGGCCATTCAGAGTTTTATCTCGTCGGTATATGATGCGGTGGGCAATGTTATAACGGCGTTAAAATGGGTTTTTGACAATGTTATAATGCCAATATTGAACGTTATCGAAAGGGTTTACCGCTTAGTAAAAGGCCTCAATGGCAGCAAGTCAATAGCATCGTCAGTCGCCAACTTATCAGTAACGGCGGCTCCCGTGGCAGCCAAACCCACCGCCAAGACCTTGGACGAAAAGAAATCCGACAACAAAAATACCGAAGTACTCAAAACCATCGCCCAAAACACCAAGAGCAACAACGCCTCTGCTGACAAGGCGGCAAAATCCGTGGCGTCGTCAGGCCCAAAGGTGGTAAATATTTCGCTCGGCAAATTCTTCGACAACATCGTGTTCAATACCACAAACCTCGAAGAATCGGCATCAAAAATCGAAAGTGTAGTAACCGAATGTTTGTCGCGCATATTGCTCGACGGCGCAAAAACTGTATAACTATGAGTTCGCATCTGATTAATTTAAAAGACGTATTCCGCGAGTATTTCCCAAACAAATACCACGTGGAAGAGAAGTCCGAAACGCAAGACTTCACCACATTGGGCACACCGGTGAAAGAAGAGATGCTTGGCACGGAAGTGTTTTTGCCTGTACGCCTCAGATGTGGCAAGGACGAACTTGCAACGCCTTGCGCCACAATGCGCGTAACAGGGCAAAAGACAATAGTACGCACCGCAATCAGCGAGAGGTGCGGCACGGTGAAAGAGCAATTCTCGGTTGGCGACTATGAGTTTTCTGTAAACGGCGTTTTCATATCGTCAGACAGGACGTTCCCCGACAAAGACATCCTGAAACTGAAAACGTTTTTTGAAAGTACAGAGCCGGTCTATCTGCACAATGCCCTTTCCAACTTGTTTCTCGACAGCAGTTGCCGGGTATGCATTACGGCGGTGGACTTTCCCGAAGTGCAAGGCAAGACCATCAGACACCGCCCGTTCTCGTTTACCTGTGAGAGCGACTTTGTAAACACGTTGATAATAAGTAATTGAAGTGATTGAAGTGATTGAAGTAATTGACAATCAAAAATCAAAATTCAACAAATCAAAAAATCTCCAAATCATTATGTTTGTAATGACCTCTGACATATCAATATGTGGCATCACAGTAAAGCCAGCGTCGGTGAAATGGCGTTGTTCGGTATCTGACTACACCGACACTTGCACCATCGAACTGCCGTTGTCGCTATACACCAAGACCACGGGCGAAAAGACGCCTTCGGCGCAGTCTTACAACCGCCTGCCATTCAAGGAAGGCGGCGACGTGCTTGTGATGCTCGGCTACGACGGCAAAAATACCACACGGTTTATGGGCAAAATCCTGCGCATCAATTACGCCGTGCCGTTGCAGATAGAGTGCGAGGGTTACAGCACCGACCTCAGAGGCAAAAGGTTCACAAAGTCGTACAAAAAGACCACTGCATTGCAGTTGCTCAAAGACCTTTGCGCCGACACCGACATCATAATACAAAAGAAAAATATCGCCGATTTGCCGCTTACTAACGTATGCTTCAAAGACTATCCGGCATTGGAAGTCCTTGACTGGCTCAAAAAGAACTGCGCTTGCCGCATTTGGTTCGACTTCGACAAAATCTATCTCGCACCAAGCAAATTCTTTTGCAAAAAGGACACTGTAAAACTCCGTCCGGGATGGAACACCGTCAAAGACGACGAACTCAAAAAGTCAGACCCGACGGAATCGGTTCAAATAAACATCGTTGCCAAGGACACCACCGGCAAATCTACGAAGACCAAAGCCAACAAGAACACATCCACACAAAAATCAAAGACAGAAAAACAATTGAAAGTGCGCAGCGGTCTGCCGTCGGATTACTTAAAACAAGTGGCATCCGAGATGGAAGACGAGCAAAACTGCAAAGGATACGAAGGCAACATCACCTGTTTCCTTATTCCAAACGTTGAAAAATCAATGACCGTGGAAATCGACGACCCGAAATTCCCCGACCGCAGCGGACTCTATTTTGTGGAGACCGTGGAAGGCGAGTTTTCGGCATCGGGCGGTCGGCAAAAACTAACACTCAAACACTATGGCGACAACTGACGAACTCAGGCAGGCATTACAGCAGAAATACGGCGAAAAGCCTGTAACGGTGCTTGGCAGCATTTCGGCTGTTGACGAAACCACTAAAACCTGCGACCTCGACGACGACGGCTTTATGATGTACGGAATACGCCTCCAATGCGTAACGGATGCGGCATCCGGCATACTCAAAGTGCCGAAAGTAGGCGCACAGGCATTGGCGGTGAAAATAGAGGACGGCGACGGCTTTTTGCTCCTCGACTGCGCCGAATACGAAAAGATAATAATCAACGGTGGCAACAACGGCGGACTTGTCAACATCGAAAGTCTTGTCGGAAAAATCAACGCTATTGAAAAAGACATCAACAACTTGAAAGATGTTTTTTCCAAAAGTTGGACACCAGTTGCGCAAGACGGCGGGGCGGCTCTCAAAACGGCGGCGGCTACTTGGGCGTCGCAGACGATGACAGAAACCAAATCCGCCGATATTGAAGACACAACTATAACACATTAATACGATGGAAATTTACGACATAGAACTTGACGACAGTCTCGACATCAAGACCGCAAACGGCGACTTCTGCATATCGGAAGCCACCCACCAAAACCAGACGTTGCTTTTGCTCTGTCAAAAAGGCGAGTTCAAGCAATATCCCGACCGTTGTGTGGGTGTGGAGACGTACCTCGAAAGGTCAGATTTCATAGGGCTTAACCGAGAGATATTGTCGCAGATGACCACCGACGGCATGACCGTCAATTCTATCAAGACGGCGTTGCCGGAGATAAACTTAGAAGCCGAATACCATGAAGATTAAAGTATTGCCATATCAAAGCCTTGCCGACATCGCCGTGCGCTACACAGGCAGCCTCGAAAACCTATATGCAATAGCCGCCGCCAATTCAATGACATTGGATGCAGAACTGCACGCCGGTGAGGAGATTTCCATCCCCGACAGTTTGGACATCGAGGTTTCGGTGGTCAGAACCTACGACAACAACTCTCTGAACCCCGCATCAGCAGCCACAGCCGACACAGAGCTCGGCGGCATCGACTATATGGAAATACAGATTGATTTTTGGGTGAGATAATTCACAATTGACAATTCATAATTCATAATTCATAATTATTATGAGGACGATAGACGAGATATTCAGGACAATGATCGACAGGAAAAAACAGATAAAAGAATTGTCTGTACTTTCCGACAAATCCGCCGTGTCGGTATGGCGGCTCTTGCTGTACATCGTAGCGGTGGCTGCCAATACCATCGAAAAACTGTTTGAGACGCACAAAGAAGAAGTGGAGACGATGATAAAAGAACATGTGCCAGGGCGTGCCGAATGGTATGCACACAAGGCGACGGAGTTCCTAAAAGACGAACTTCTGCCCGACGGCGAGGACGAATACGACACAACTGGCTTGACCGACGAGGAGATTGCACAAAAAAAGATTGTAAAATACGCCGTCGCAATAGAGGACGCCGCCACCGCGAACCTGACAATCAAAATCGCTGGGGAAACCGACGGGGAACTCTCTCCAATGGACAGCGCAAGCGAAACCCAAGTGAGGGCGTACCTCGAAGCCGTGAAATATGCCGGCGTGAAAATCAACCTCATAAACCGCAACGCCGACAACTTCTCCTGCAAACTCAACATCTGGTACGACCCCTTGTTGCAGCCATCAGACGTGGAAAACGCCTGTATTGCCGCCGTAGAAAACTACCTGAGAAACTTGCCTTTCAATGGCGAGTATTCCAACATGGCTTTGGTGGACAAGTTGCAACAAGTGGACGGCGTAAAGATAGCCGACCTCTTGGAAGCCAAAAGCAACACCCGCAAGGAATCGGAGATGGAGATTATAGAAAGTCATATCTGCCCACTTTCGGGATATTTCAGGTTGCAAAAAATTGACGGACAAAAACAGATAACCATTAACCTTGAACCGTATGAATAAGATAGCATTGACAGACTTCAAGAGGCTTGCAGTATTGCTCTTGCCGGTACGTCTTCGCCGCTCGACAACAACGGCGTTTTGCGACGTAATGATGCAGCCGTTTTCGTATGTAAAACGCTTGCTCTGCGAATTTGCCGACAAGAAGGCTCTGGAACTCCGCATCACCGGGCAGACCTGCAAACTCGAAAAACTCCTGAACGACACATTCGACAACGAGCAGCGGCGCATCAGGATTACCGACTCGTCCACAGTTGACCTGCCAGCCGTTTACGTGTTTCCACGAGGCGACGAAAACAATGTGCTGTACTTATATCAAGACACGCCCAAAATATATCTTCAACTCAGCAGCGCAGTGGCAGGTGTGGCAACCGACTTCTATGTGGAACTACCCAAGGAACTCGACGACCTCTTTTACAATCCACAACTAAAAGCACTTGTCAACACCTACAAATTGGCATCCAAAAGATGGCTTACAAGAATCTTATAACGACATCATAACACCATTACAACCATGACAAAGACAATAAAAGGCAACTTCTCAAAGGTCGCGCAAAGCGACGGCAAGTTCCCGCTCGACGCCGACACATTCGAGAACCTTCAAAACAACACCACAATAATCTCGGCGTTGGGCGCGGCACTCGGCAAAGTCTGCGTAATCCTATCGGGTTGCTCAGTAAGCGGCAACCGTCGCGGCGAGGGCTATGTATATGTGAAACTGTCAGAACCCGACACCGGCGAAATCCTCTACTATCCCGGCGGCAATTCCAACGAGCCAAACTGTTATGTAAAGGCAGAGCCAATGGACGTAACGGCAATGGGCGAACCTTTTGCTGGCGCATACACCGTCCGTACACTTGCCAATGGCTTGCCGTCAAACGGCGAGACGAAACTTTTGTGGGGCGACTTTAAAATCGGCAGCGAAATCTTCGCGCAAAAGTCGCATACACACAAGATTTCGGAAGTGAACGAGTTGCAGACGGAATTGGACAACAAGGAAGAGAAAATAGCTGCATTGCAAAAAGCCGTCCAAGCCCCCGCCGTAACTTTTATAAAGGGCATGATAATGATGTGGGGCGGTGCAATAAAGGACATTCCCCAAGGCTGGCATCTTTGCGACGGCACAGGTGGGACTGTCAATCTAAAAGACCGTTTTGTCGTTGGCGCGGGCGGTTCTTACGCCGTAGGAGCGACAGGTGGCAGCGATTCCGTAACATTAACGTCCGCACAAATGCCAAGCCATACTCACTCCATAAAAAGTTGTTCCTCGTCTGGCAAGCATTGGCATTATGTGTACAACGACAGCGGTGCGCATCGTTGCGACAGTTCCAATAACTTTTGGTGTGCCGGCCATGAAGCAAGCAACATTGTAAATCCGCCAGAATCCAGCATTAACGACACTTCAAGAAAATTTGGCCATACAGACCAAGATGGCGCGCATACACATACAATCGTACTCAACAACACTGGCAGCGGTCAGTCGCACGAAAACCGCCCTCCATATTACGCATTGGCTTACATTCAATACATAGGAGCATGAACGAGCAAGAATTTTTGGAACATCTCACAAACTGCGCCGCCGAAATACAAAAGAGCATGAGCCGCACTATGCCGATAAAAGCCGGACGCATTGCAAAAGATTTGTTCCAAGAAAATTTTTTGAAAGGCGGCTTTGTTGACGGTGGTATTCACGAATGGCAACCCTCCAAACGTCTCGGCACAAAAAATGACGAAGGCGAGGTCGTGGGCAAAGCAAAGGGCGCAAAAGGCGAATATAAAACCCTTATGAGCAGCCGCAACAACTTATTCAACAGCATAGAATACCACCTTGACGATTCGGGAGTCGTGATAGAAAACAGAGTTCCATACGCCGCCGTCCACAACGAGGGACTTCACGCAGGGCGAGGCAAAGGGTTCACAATGCCACATCGCCAATTCATTGGAGACAGCAAGGAACTTGACGAGGCAATCGAAGATATGATAGAAAACGAACTTACAAAAATATTGAAACTATGACAGATATATTCTCACAGTTATATTGGAATATGGCAGAGCGCATACACGCCACAATGCCAGAAATCGCATTGATAGACCAATACCTTGGTCAAGACCAGAGCCATCTGCGCCCCAAGCTGGCATATCCGGCGGTGTTGATAGATTTTGACCGCGCCACATATTCGATGCTTGGCGGAGCGGGACTATTCGCAGAGGTTCAAATATCAGTGCGCCTTTTGTTCGACAATTATGCGTCAAGCGCGCAATCAGCACCAGACACAACACGTGCCACAGCCCTTAAAATCTACGCCACAGAAAGAACCCTCGTGAACACATTGCACAATTGGCAACCTCCCACCGCCTTTACGCAACCCCTTGTCCGCACATCCGCCGCCACCCAAAACCGCAACGACATCGGCCTAAAAATCCGCACCCTCACCTTCACCACAGCGTGGACAGAAACAGAACATTTCGTTTTGGAATATTAGACGTTTCGTTTTGGAAAAATGTAACGGGTGGAATTAAGGAAAATAATTCTAATCCACCAGCCTTATCCTGCCCGTGAGCAGCTGCTGCATCATGCCTTGCTTTATCTGCTCATACTTGGCTTTCTTGGCTTCGAGGGCGGTGATTTCGTCGTCCATCTTTCTGAAAACCGAAGCGATAGATAATTGCTCGTCTTTTGTCGTTGGTATCACGATGGATGCATTGTTGAATGCAGACTTTGACATGTTGAATCGAGTAACACCTTGAGCAAGTTGTGTCATTAATTTTCGACCTTCATTGCTTCGGAAGTAATAAGCAAGAAATTCGGGAGCGACATGTTTGTCCGTTAATCGATAGCCAAAACAGAAGCTATTAAGATAAAGGGAGTCTTGGTAGGTATCGAGCATAGCACAAATACCTACTTCTTCTGGAGTTTCTGATGACGTGTTGAAAAACAAATCGCCTTTGAGACAACTATTTTGCCTTTCGCCTTGTTTAATAGTAACATTCTCAAATAATTCAGTCTTCAAAATCGGATAATTCAAAACATTTAAGAATGTGATGTACTTAGCAGCACCAGTACCAAAATCATTTTTTGTCTTTCCAGTAAGACCGCTAAAAGTATATCCAATCTCCCCCAGTTTTTTTCCCGCCCACGGTTCATTAAAGCCATTTAGGCGTTTT
>CALFIU010000104.1 GCA_937877455.1 uncultured Bacteroidales bacterium | reverse complement strand
GGTAGTTCAGTTGGTTAGAATACATGCCTGTCACGCATGGGGTCGCGAGTTCGAGTCTCGTCCAGACCGCAAATTTAAACAAGCATTTGCAGAATTTTGTTTTGTGAATGCTTGTTTTTTTATAGGTTTATTTATAAAAGTTGCAGCATCTTGTGTATTGTCAAAGCTTGTTGACTAAAATTTTTGCTACGTGTTTTGGTGTAATTAATTCAAGTTTAGCAATAAATTTTTTACACGGAAAACACAGAAAAACACGAAAACTTTAAAGAAACTATAATTGTGAAAAATACTTGTATTCTTCACAAACAGAAACACAGATTTAACAAACATATTACCAATAGTAATGTAATTAAGTGTTTTTTTTTATTATTATAAAAAATTGTTACTTTTTTGTATTTTGTGTTTATAAAATTGTAATTTTAGTGTTAAAAATATATGCAAGATTTGAATAATCAATGGTTGACAATGCTGCTTGTTGAAAAAAATTGCGTTAATGGAAAGGATTGCGGTTTTTCCTGGATCTTTTGACCCCATAACGGCAGGGCATGAGTCGTTGGTTAGTAGAGGGTTGAATATTTTTGATAAAATAATTGTTGGCGTTGGTGTTAATGCCGATAAACATGGATTTTTGCCTTTTGAAAAGCGTTTAGAACTTATAAAATCGGTTTTTAAGGGCAATAGTAGGGTTATGGTAAAAACTTACGAAAACCTAACTGTTGATTTTTGTATCGAAAATGGTGCTTCGCATATTTTGCGTGGACTTAGAACTTCTGCAGATTTTGAGTATGAACGTTCTATTGCACAGGTAAACAAGACGTTGCGACCGCAAATTGATACTGTTTTTTTGCTTGCGTTGCCAGAGTTTAGCAGTGTTAGTAGTAGCCTTGTGCGTGAAGTTATTCATTACAGAGGTGATGCTCGCAAGTTTTTGCCGTTGGGTATTGATTTTGAATATTTTTTTGGTTATAATCCTGATAATCAGTAATTATTTTATATAATGGACATACATAATTGTACAATTTGTCCGCGAAATTGTGGAGCCGACCGAACATCAGAAACACTTGGTTATTGCGGTATTGATGCACGTCCTCATATTGCAGAAATTTGTCTTCACAAAGGCGAGGAACCAGTGCTTGGTGGTAAAAATGGTGTATGCAATGTATTTTTTAGTTCGTGCAATTTGCGCTGTGTTTATTGTCAAAATTATGCTATAAGCCAACAAAAACCCGAAAAAAAGGAGATTATTAGCATTCAGCGAGCCGCGGAACTTATTGCTGGTATTATGTGCAAATATGATGTTGATACAGTGGGGTTTGTCTCGCCGAGCCATCAAGTTTTTCAAATGGTTGCAATTATAGATTTACTACACAAACGTGGTTTTTTTCCAACTATTGTTTACAATTCTAATGGTTACGATAGCCCAGAGACTTTAAGAGTTATTAAAGATTATGTTGATGTCTATCTTCCTGACTTTAAATATTTTGATGGTTTAATAGCTCAAAAATATTCTTCTGCAAACAATTATCCAAAAGTTGCGTTGGCGGCTTTGAAGGAGATGTATTGGCAAAAAGGTGCTACTATTATCACTGATGATAATGAAATTGCTCGTAGTGGTTTGATTATAAGGCATTTGGTATTGCCAAATTATGTTGAAAATTCGTTGAAAGTTTTAGAAACATTAGCTGATGAAATATCTCCGAGGGTACATGTGTCGCTTATGAGTCAATATTATCCAGAGTATAAAGCGTTGGAAATTAATAATTTAAATAGAACAATAACAATTGCAGAATATCAAGCAGTAAAGCAGGCTGCAACTCAACTTGGTATTGTACGTGGTTGGTTTCAAGATATGGCAAGCAATGCAGAATATCGTCCTGATTTTTCGTCTAAAGATGTTTTTAAAGGTTAAAAAGTGTATTTTTTAAAGTTGATGATTGTTTTAAACTCTATTTAAAGGCATTTTGGCATAATTTTTTCTTTATTTTTTGAAACATTTTTACTTTTTTTTAGTAAAAATAAAAGGAAAATATAGTAAAAACTATTATATAGAAACATAATAAAACTATGGCACATTCATTTAAAAATTTGTCGCTGAAAGCCAAATTACTCACTGGAATAGGAATTTTGATGTTTATAACAGCAATAAGTTATAGTGTTCCTACATTGGTGGCTAACAAGTTAAAAAATGTTTTAATTGGTATTTGTACTTGCGAAATGCCTAAAAATGTACTTACACATGAGCTTAACGAAAGTACATTATTATGTATGTTTCATTTGCGAGGGTATGTTACCAATCACGACAATGCAGAACTTGATAAGGCCAAAAACTATCTTGGTATTGTAAAGTCTAAAATAGCAGCGTTAGATGAGTTAACAACATTAGAAGAAAATGTTGCAGAACTTGATACGTTAAAGGATAATATCAAAAATTATGAAAGTCGTCTTTGGGAGGCAAATGCCTTGGAGCAGAAGATGGATGCCAAGTATAACGAGTTAGAGGATTTAAAAAATCAATTTTACTCAATTATGTTTTCTTTGCGCGACAAAATAGTTGCGAGCGCAGGCAATAAAAATGCGGGAGAGATTTCTGCCCAACGCGCAGTGCTTATTTCAGAAACTGTTGCGTTGATAAAAGACGTAAAGGGAATGATGAAAAACGTTGATTTAGTGCAAGAAAGAATTAAAAAAGTTACATCCAATACCGCGCAGATAAAAGGATTTTCAGGTCAATATGGTTATTCATCGCAGATTGATAAATGTATTCAGTTGATTCAACAATATATTGCTGGGTCAAAGGAATATTATGGAATGTTGGCGCAATATAAAAAAATTGCAGGTATTTCATTGTTACATTCACAAAAGGTGCTTGAATATTCGCAAAAACTTACAACAACGGCCAATGAATATAGTTCTGCCACTATGAATGTAATGACAGAAGAACTTCGTTCGTTGGTAGTAACAGCAGTTGTTGCCTTAACTATTTTGTTGATATTAGCGGTGTTTATTGCTTTGAAAATTGCAAACGATGCAGCATCACCTTTCAAATTTGTTATGGATGGACTTTCTAAAATTGGAGATGGAAATCTTAACGTTAAAGTTGATTTGCATACAAAAGATGAAGCTGGCAAGATTGCAGAAATAGTAAATATTATGGCTGGCAAATTGAAAGAAATAGTTAACAAAATAAATTCAGGTACAGAACTTATTCACCAAAGTAGTGGTGAGATGGCTCGTACTTCTCAAATGATGAGCCAAGGAGCAGGACAACAAGCATCTTCAGCAGAGGAAGTAAGTTCTTCAATAGAAGAAATGAGCGCATCAATAAACCAAAATTCTGACAACGCACGCGAAACCGAGCGTATTGCACAAAAGGCACTTGCAGGCATACGTCAAGGAAGTGAGGCAAGTACAAAATCTATGGCAGCAATGAAAGAAATAGCCGACAAGATTTCTATTATCGACGAGATTGCGTTCCAAACCAACATACTTGCGCTTAATGCCGCAGTTGAGGCTGCACGTGCTGGTGAGCAAGGAAAAGGGTTTGCAGTAGTTGCTGCCGAGGTTAGAAAACTTGCAGAGAGAAGTTCTGCTGCTGCGTCAGAAATAGATAAGGTTAGCAAAGAAGGTGTTGCAATATCCGAAAGTGCTGGTGAGTTGCTCAAAAATATTGTTCCAGATATGGAAAAAACCACCAACCTTGTGCGAGAAATTGCTGCTGCATCGAGTGAACAATCTTCGGGAATTGACCAAATAAATACTGCAGTTCAGCAACTTAACGAAATAACTCAGCAGTATGCTGCTTCGGCAGAAGAACTTGCATCTACAAGCGAAAATCTTGCGGCTCAGAGCGATGTACTTAAGAAGGCTGTTGCATATTTCAATATTGGAGAAAGAAAAGCATCGAATGCTATATCTAATAATGTCTACAAACAGCAGAAAAATACAACACCAAAATCGACTACATCAAAACCAGTAGTAAAAAAATCTGCAATAAGTAGCAACGGTTCAAAATCTGATAATAATTCTGTAAATTCGCATAAAGCAGGGGCGCAGATTTCTATGAAAGATACTGGTAATGATTCTGATTTTGAAAAGTTTTAGTTGATAGATAACTAAAAAAATTATTACAAAACTGTCTAAAAAAGTTTTGAGTTACTTTTTTAGACAGTTTTTTTATAAAAAAACATCGCAAAAAAAATGCTATTTTCTCAAAAATTGCAAGGTATTTGTATTTATTAAAATGTCAAGAAAACGAAAAGGTTTTAAAGTGTTTTCATAATTATTAGCCCTGCAAAAATTTTCTTGTGGGGCTATTTATTGAAATAAAAAAATATGTAATTTTGCAATGCGATGTTTTGTTGTAAAAGAATATTGATTGAAAAAATATATTAATTTTTATATAAAAATTATGATTGAGAAAAAAAAACGTTCGGTAAGTAGAAAAATAGCGTTACAATTTGGTATAGTGTTGGCTGTAACAGGATTCGCTATTGTAACGGGTGTTTTAATTATGCGCTCGTCAAAAACTTATGTAAGCAATTTTTATCATCGTGAACTTCCTATTAAAGATTTGAGCAATCTTGCATATCAAAATACTCTTTTGGGGTTAACAGAAATACAGGTTTATAAAATTAATCACGATGAAGTAAGGCGTAATTCTGCTATAAATTATCTTAAAGAAACACATAAATGTTTTGATGAGATGCTCCAAAAAGTAACGGTTTATGACAAGGCTAAGGTTGATAGTCTTGTAGAAATGACAAAGCAATTTCAAGTGTTAACTCATGAGAGTATAGAGCTTGGTGCTGTTGCAGTACGCACTCACAGCGAGATGGACGATATAAAAAATAAATATTTTTTTCCAAATATAGAAAAACTTCAAAATGCAGCCATTTCGCATGCTGATAGAACCAATCCGCAACTTGCAGCCAAAAGAGTAAAGGTAATTTCCGACCTTTTGCATGTTGTGGATGTTTCTAAGGGAACGCTCAATGATCAACAGCACATAAAAGAGGTTATGGATAATACCGCATCGTTGTTTGGTCAAATTTCAAAATTTGCACCAGAAATAGGTATGACTGAAACTATGAAAGAGATGTTTGGTGCAATGCAGTCTTATTCTGAACAAACCAAAAAATATTATGGTTTGATGGCTCAAATTGCCGAAAAAAACAAGGAAACCGACAGAATTAGTGAAGTGGTGTTGCAAAAGGAACGCGAACTTGCTGATAAACATACTCGTAGTGCTGGTAAGATAATTAATTCTTTAATAGATGGAATGTCGGGCAGTCAAAGCTTGATGATAATACTTTTAATATTGTCGGTAGGAATTAGTGTAGTGCTTATTATAAAGATGACACGTAGCACTACCGAGCCTATTAAAAAGGCAGTTGTTGGTATCAATAGAATTACAAATGGAGATTTAACTCACACTGTATCAATAAATACCAAAGACGAGTTTAGCGAGATGGCAGACAACCTTAATGTTATGAACCAAAATCTTAAACAAGTTGTTGGAAACATAATAACAGGTGCCGACAATATCTATCAAAGCAGTAGTGATATGTCGCATGCTTCGCAGATGATGAGTCTTGGAGCGGGGAAACAAGCGGCATCGGCAGAACAAGTTTCGGCATCGGTTGAGCAGATGAGTGCATCAATAAATCAAAACAATGAGAATGCACGTCAGACCGAAAAAATTGCTCAAAAAGCGTTAGATAGTATTCGCGAGGGTAGCAATGCAAGTTTACAATCTGTGGCGGCGATGAAAGACATTGCTGCAAAAATTTCTATAATCGACGAAATAGCATTTCAAACCAATATTCTTGCACTTAACGCTGCTGTTGAAGCGGCTCGTGCTGGAGAGCATGGAAAAGGATTTGCAGTTGTGGCAGCAGAAGTAAGAAAACTTGCCGAACGCAGTGCTGTGGCAGCATCCGAAATTGATAAAGTTAGTAAAGAAGGTGTTTTGATTTCAGAAAATGCTGGAGAATTACTTAAAAATATTCTTCCTGATATTCAAAAAACAGCCGACCTTGTTAGAGAAATTGCAGATGCAAGCAATGAACAAACTTCTGGAATAGACCAGATTAACAATGCTGTACAGCAACTTAACGAAATTACACAAGAGTATGCTGCATCAGCAGAACAACTCGCATCGTCGAGTCAAAACCTCGCCCAAGAGAGCGAAACACTTAAACAAACTGTTGCTTATTTTACTATTGACAATAATGCTAAAACAGAAAATATTTCGGTTAAAAATGCTCCTCAAACACGACCTATTTCGCCCAAAAACAATCCAATTAGCGATGCTAAGCCAAAACGCAACAATAGCGTTGTAACTTCTGGAGGTGCTAAAATAGAACTTTCGGATTCTGGAAAGGATTCTGATTTTGAGAAGTTTTAACTAAATTTTTTAGAGAGATATAATTAGGGCTGTTAATTGTAGCAGCCCTAATTTTTTTTATAAGGTTGACATTTTAAGTTGTATTTTTAAACCAATAATTAAAGTTATCTTTTTTTTGTAAATAAAAAAAGTTATTTTAGCCCTAAATTTTTTTTAACACACAAAACAGATGAAATTTACTAAATTGTTGACAGCCTTATTTTTAGGCTTATCTATTACAGCAAAAACCGAGGTTAAGTTGCCAAACATCATAGGTTCTAATATGGTTTTGCAACAAAACACAGATGTTAGAGTATGGGGCAGCGCATCGAAAAATGCAAAAGTAGAGATAACGGTTTCGTGGCGTAGCGACACAATATCAGTGCAAACCGATAAGCATGGAAAGTTTTTAGCTCAAATTCCAACTGGCAGTTATACCTTTGAACCACAAACAATAACCTTTACCGATGTGAGCGACAAAAAAGAAATAACCCTTACTGGAATTTTAATAGGGGAGGTGTGGCTTGCTTCGGGGCAGTCAAACATGCAAATGCCATTAAAAGGTTTTCCCGGTTGCAATATAAAAGATGGTGTTGAAGAAATAATGTTTTCTGATAACGAATCCAATCGCATAAGGTTTTTTACTGTTCCATCAAAACATTCTTACAATCTTGAGGAGGATGTTAATGCGGTTTGGACAATACCCAGTGCCAATACAGCAACAGAATATTCGGCAGTGGCGTGGCATTATGCCAAGGCTTTGAGTCATGCTTTAGGTTGCCCTGTTGGTATAGTAAGTGCCGCATACGGCGGAACACTTGTAGAAAGTTGGATGAATAAGGAACTACTTGAAAAACATGATGTTAGTACCAAAAAGGAAGATATTGAAAATGTAAAATGGGAATACGAAAAAGTACTTTTACCATACAATGCAATGTTTTGGCCAATACATAACTTTACTTATAAGGGAATTATTTGGTATCAAGGCTGTTCAAATGTAGGTAAACATAAAACATATTACCAACGTCTCAAAGATATGATACAACTTTGGCGCAACGACATTGCACTTGGCGACATACCATTTTATATGGTAGAAATTGCGCCTTATAATTATGGTTCGGGAGATGCTCCATTTTTGCGAGAAGTACAATTTAAAGTTGCCAACGAAGTAAAAAATTCTGGGCTTGTAACAACTTCCGATTTAGCGTTACCACAAGAATTGTATAATATTCATCCTTGTAACAAAAAGCCTGTAGGTCAACGTCTTGCAGCAATGGCACTTAACAAAACTTATGGAAAAGAAATGTTTGTAGCATCAGGACCAGTATATAAAGAAATTATCATTGAAGGAAAAGAAGCATTTGTTGGTTTTGAAAATCTACAAATGGGTATTTGTAGCAATTATATGATAGAAGGTTTTGAGGTGGCAGGAGAAGACAAAGTTTTTTATCCAGCCGACAATGTATGGCTACGTTGGCAAACCAATCATGTGGTGGTTTCGAGCCAAAAAGTGGAAAAACCTGTTGCCGTGAGATATTGTTTCAAAGATTTTGCACATGGAACGTTGTATGGTGGTGGTATGATTCCCGCTTATCCGTTTAGAACAGATAATTGGGATGATGTAAAGTAAATTTTGAGTATTTAAATAAGCCTCGTATGTTAAATGCAATCGCAATGTTGATGTACGAGGTTTTATCATTCTAATAGCAATAATTTTTCTTGATAAAAAAAACTCGATTTTTTTTGTGTAATTTTTTCTTTAAAAAATGATTTTATATTGATTTTCGGCTTTTTTTTTGCAGTGTTTAATGTTGATTAAAATAAAAAAACTATGGCATCTTATAAAGATTTGAGTATAAGAACAAAGCTCGGAATTTGTTTTTCAATTGCTATTTGGCCGTTGATTTTGTTGGCATTGATTCCATTGTTACGTCTTGGACCTATTAATGAAAAAACACAAAATATTGCTACTTTGTATATTCCTATGTTGCAAGCAGCCAACAACGTGCAGTCTGACATGACAGAAACTATGAATGCTTTTAGGCTTTTTTCTTTAAATGGTGATATTGCTAACCGCGAAGTTGGTATGGAAAGTTATCAATCGGCAACAGAAAATATGAATACACTTACCGAATTGATAAACAGCGATAAAAATATTTCTGTCGGTGTTGTTGAAAGTTATAACCAAGTTAAAGTATTATTTGATGAAATTAGCAAATTGTTTAATGAGATAGATGCTGTTAGTGTACAGACTTTTAGAGAGACTGTAATAATTGATTCTGTGCAAAATATTTATGTAAATAGTTTGCAACATTTGCTTGGTGAAATGAAAAAAGCACAGAAAAATGCTGTTGTTACAAAAAATATTACAGATATGTCAAGTTATTCAACTGGGGTTGAATATATTACTACAATTTTGCTTGCTAATAGATTGCTCAATACACGTGAGATTTTTAACGATGAGCAACAACGGTTAAAATATGTTGCAATATATGATGAAACAAATGAGAAACTTAGCAAACTTCAAGTTAGTAGTTCGGCATTGTCGGCAGAACTTGCTGAAATAAATAGGTTACAAAAGGATTTGGTGCAACGTAAGCAAAATTTGAGCGATAAAAATGCATCTGCGCTTAAAACTATTGCATCATTGCCACAGGTTGGCAACGAAATGCATAGCGCAGCTATGGCGTTGTGTACTCACGTTGAAATATGGGCGGGACAGAGTGCTACAAGTGTAAACTCTACAATTCGTAGTGTAAGAATTTTCGGTTTTATCTCTATTGTTGTTATAATGATATTGGTAACAATAGTAGTTCAACGTCAAATAGGTTCTATTGTTCGTGGTATACGTTTAGGAATATCGTCAACGCAAAAACTTGCAGGAGGAAATCTTGATGTTGATTTTGTTCGTACAGAAAAAGCAACTAATGACGAATTTGCCAACCTTGCAATGGCTATGGCAGACATGAAAGATAACCTAACCAATATGGTTAAATCTATAAATGTTAGTGCGAGTGAAATATCGTTGTCGTCGGGCGAGATGAGTAGGGCAAGCAATCAAATGAGTCAAAGCGCAAACGAACAAGCATCTTCGGCAGAGGAAGTAAGTTCGGCAATAGAGGAGATGGCATCGTCTATACAGCAAAATTCAGACAACGCAGGGCAGACCGAGCAGATAGTTGTTTCTGCATCACAAACTATAACCGATTGTAGCAAAGCTGCAAATAAAACCGTATCTGCAATGTCAGAAATTGCAGAAAAAATTTCCATAATTGACGACATTGCATTCCAAACCAACATACTTGCACTCAATGCAGCAGTAGAGGCAGCGCGTGCAGGCGATCATGGTAAAGGTTTTGCCGTTGTAGCCGCTGAGGTTAGAAAGCTTGCTGAAAAATGTGCTACTGCTGCCAAGGAAATAGATGTGGTTAGTAGTGATGGTGTAAGTTTGGCAAAACAAACAGGAGAAGTATTTTCAAAAGTTTTACCAGAAATAGAGCGTATAGTACATTTGGTACAAGAGATTGCGGCATCAAGTAGAGAACAATCATCTGGTAGTGAGCAAATTAATACGGCTGTGCAGAGGTTTAACATGACAACCCAACAATTTGTATCAATAGCCGAGGAAATGGCTACAAATTCAGAAATGCTTGCTTCTCAAGCAGAAAAATTAGTTGAACTTATGAAATATTTCAAATTAAGTTGATGTTTTAGTTCAATAAACAAACTTTTTTTGCATAGTAACAAAAAAGTAAGCAATTTTGCAAGTTAAATATTGTAATTTACACTTAAAAAATATATAAAACACTTGTATAATGAAGTTTGATTTTATAGATAAACTTAGAGAAAAATTAAAAAACCGTATTGAAACTATGTCTTTGAAAGATAAGTTGTTACACGGTTTTGGAATTATGATAGTTTTGATGGTTCTTATTTCGATATTACCATTTGTTATGCTTGGTGGTATAAAAAAAGAAACCGCAAATTTTGCAGATGGTCATATACCGATGCTTGGGTATGCATACGATATGCAGGCATCGGTGGTAGAGTCTGCATTAAATTTTCAAACTTTTGCTTTGCGTGGCGATACAGCATCTATGTCGCGGGGAAAAGCGTCATTTGCGCAGGCAAAAAGTAACGCTCAGAAACTTAACGACCTTGTCAAGGATATTGATGTTGATAAAGAATTGAAAGTTACTTTTGAAAAATGTCTTTCTACGTTAAATAATCTTGGAGAGTTGTATGACATTGCAAATAATGGTGGCGCACAAAAAGGTATGGTTATGCATAAAATGCGTTCGTTGAGAGCAGAATACGAAATGATTTTAAATACAATACGCGACGAACAAGATATTGCAGCAGAAAAAAACATGCAAAATGGTAATATTCGCGAGGCTACATCGGCACATCGTAGAGGAATGTTGGCAATAAGGGCATTAAATGTTATGCAGTATTCAGTTTCGGATGAAGCTATAAACGATAGTATAAAACTTCGTAATAGTATTCTAACACTTGATTCTGTGATGAATGAATTACAACGTATTTCTCCCGAAGGTAAGGTGGCAGGGCAGGTACAAGCGGCTATTGATGTGCGTACCAACTATTTAGTACTTGCCCAAAAATTTATGATTGATTTTAAAAAACTTAACGAAACAATTTCCAATCTTCCTATAATTGGACAACAATTGCAAAGTCAGAATAAAGAACTTACCAGTCGCATAAAAACTATATCCAACGATTCGGCATCAAGTATAAATAGGACGGTGGCTTTATCGAGGTGGTTGATAATTTTAGGTATTATTTTGGCAGGATTTTTAAGTGTTAGAATAGCCCAGAGTATATTGAAACAGACTTACGAGCCGCTCTTGCATGGTATTGAACAAGCAACAAAACTTTCTTCTGGCGATTTAACGGCAAAAATTTCTCGCACCGAAAATAAGGATGAAATTGGCAAACTTACCAATGCTATGGCAAGTATGAGCGATAATCTTACAATTATTGTAAAATCTATTTCTGTGTCTGCTAATGAAATATCAAAATCGAGCAGCGAAATGAACAATGCAAGCCAACAGATGAGTATAAGTGCCAATGAGCAAGCAGCTTCGGCAGAAGAAGTTAGTTCTTCAATAGAAGAAATGGCATCTTCTATTCAGCAAAACTCTGATAATGCGCGTGAAACTGAAAAAATAACCAACTCCAACGCTGAAATGATACATGTTTGTTCAAAAGCAGCGGAGCGTTCTATTGAAGTAATGGACGAAATTGCCGACAAAATTTCTATTATCGATGATATTGCTTTCCAAACCAATATCCTTGCGCTCAATGCCGCTGTTGAGGCAGCACGTGCGGGTGAACATGGAAAAGGTTTTGCCGTTGTGGCATCAGACATTGGAAAACTTGCTGAACGTTGTGCCGTAGCCGCCAAGGAAATTGATGAGGTATGTAAAGAAGGTGTTGACGTGGCAGGAAAAACCAATGATGTGTTTGAAAAATTGTTACCAGAAATAGAACGTTCTACTATTCTTGTTCAAGAAATTGCGGCATCGTGCAACGAGCAAGCTTCGGGTAGCGAACAAATTAATACAGCTGTTCAGCGTTTCAATATTTCAACGCAGCAATTTGCATCTATATCTAACGAGATGGCGGCTGGTGCAAAAGGTCTTTCTAAACAGGCTAATAAGTTGTTAGGTGTAGTTAAATTCTTTAAGATTGCCAAATAGAGTAGATATTTTATTATAAAAAAACGGATTGTCAATTGGCAATCCGTTTTTTTTAGTGTAGTTTTGATAATTTATTTCTGTTCGTATTCAATGCCAATTACCAATGCGCAAAGTGCTGCATTCCAATTGATAGCAATTTCGTTTGTACTATAACTTGCTGGATTGTCGAAATATCTCATAGCAGGATGTTTGTCAGGATATTTGTCTGCTCCGCAGTCGTCGCCAGCGTTGGCGAATGGACCGCCGCAAAGTAATCCTGGAACTGGAGCTTCTATGCTGTCGGCAACAGCTCGTCTATCGTGAATATTTTTTACACCGTTAAATCCAAAACCAGTAACCATACAGTAGTCTAATGGGTTGCGTCCGAGTATATAGTGAAGGTTGCCTTGTGCGGCTTCGAGATATTTGGTGTTACCTGTAAGTCGATATGCGGTAAGGAGTACTATACCTTGATTGGCACATTCGCTATTGCTACCCCAAGGAAATACGGTAAGGGAAGTTTTGTAGGGTGAGTTTTCGTAATTTGTATATAGTTTGTCGGCGAGGTTGAGAAATCCGTTTTTAATATAGTCGAAAAGTTCTTTGTCGCAGCGTTCAAAAAATTCGCAGGCTTTTTTGTTGTTGAAAAGTGATATTATTCCAAGACACGATGTTGAATCCCAACAAGGTGGCGCAAAAATAAAATCTTCTTTTTTTATAATTTCGAGAGCCAATTCGTCTTCTTGTGCTGTAAAAAATTCCAATGCCGCCCAAGTCCTTTCGTCAGAAATAACGTCATCGTTGTACATGCCAGTTTTTACGTCTTCAGGTTGGCGATATAGTATATTTTTATTTTTCATAGCCCAATTCCATGCCATTTTAGCTTGATGTTCAAGACTATCGCAAAGGCTTTCGAGCGTAGGGTATTTTCTAAGAACGTTAGATGCTTTGATGGCTATTGCACAAAAGTCGAGTGTTGCTGCGGTGGTTTTTAACACCACATAACGTTGGTCGTGATCGTCTTGTGGCATTATCATACCGTTGAAATTGAGAGCTGTTAGCTTGTGATACACGCCACCGTCAGCAGGGTCTTGCATGGTCATCATCCAACGTAGATTGTATAGCACTTCGTCAATATAATCAGGAAGTTCGTTGTTGCTTTCTGGGATGTTGGTTTTAAGTTTTTCTATATATTCGTGGTAATAGTCGTCAGCGGTGAGTAATTCTGACACTGTAATTGCTGAGTTGACAATGTATTTGTTGTAGTCGCCAGCATCATACCAACCGCCCGGAGATGAGATAATGTCGCCTTCTTTTCTTTTTGGACCAACTGCCGACTTGTGGATTAGGATTTTGTCGTCAGGATGGGCGGCTGGTCGGGCGTATTTCCCTCCGTGTTGGGTGGTAATTTCCATTCCTGACCTTGCATAATAATAAGATTTTATGGCTTTGGTGGCCAAATCGTTGTAAATATCTTCGCCAATTGCAAAGGGATATGATGTGCCTGCACCTTTACATTTCAAAACGTAAATTCCTTGTTTTTTAAAGTCTGAAAAATCAGCGGTTTTAACTATTGTGCCAGAATATTCCCATTGTTTTGGTTCTGATGTTTTGCCAGTATATACCGTTTTTTGGTCTTTTACATCGAATATTTCAAATTCGTTTTCACCTTGTTCTGGTATTATTGCTATTTTAGCCGAATTGACATAATAACCAATTTGGTCGGCTTTTACTTTTGGAAGGTTAGGATCTTCCGTTTGCGTTTCATTTTGTGCGCCGCCACAGCCAACTATTAACAATGCAGTAAGCGTTGCAGCAAATAGTGTAATTTTTTTCATGTTAAGAAATTTTTTTTGATATTTTTTATTTTTGCAAATATATGTTTTAGATGTTAGCTTACAAAAAAAATTGAAAAAATCCGATTGATATTAGGCATACAATCTACACGCCAATTTCATTTGAGTCGACATTAATGCGGTCGGGCACATAGCCCTGCCCCTACAAAAATGGTGATATTCAATATTATGAACAAGATTTGGCGAAAAGGCGACTTTGTAGCTTTTTCGCCAAATCCTATAATCCCCACCCCAAATAGAATAATGTGTAGGAGCTGACCTGTGTGTCCACCCGTTTAAATGAATTTGCCGTATACAATCTATAATTTTTTATTAAAATAATGTTATATTTGACATTAATAGGGTGATAAAATAGATTATCTATTTTTAATAATTTTAATTGTATTTTTTACAATATTTATAAAACGTTAAATCTCAATAAATTACAATTACAAAAAAAAATGAAAAAAACAGTCTAAATATTAGTTAGTTTCAAAAAATGATTGTAATTTTACACTCATAAAATAATGCAAATTTTTACATAAAATAATAATGAAAAGGCATCAATTTAAATTAATGTTAAGCGGATGTATGCTATTTGGCCTTGTGCTTGCAGCATCCTGTGGCGGACAGCAACAACAACAGCAGTCTGCATGTCAAGAAAAAGGTGTCTGCGCAAAAGCATTCGACACCACTGTAAACGGCAAGAAGACTGGCCTTTACACTCTCAAAAACGCCAAAGGCACAAAGGTTCAGATTACCAATTTTGGCGGAAGAATCGTGTCAATCGTACTTAACGACAAGAACGGCAACCCACAGGATGTTGTCCTCGGTTTCGACAAGGTGGCTAAATACGCCGACAAGGAGAACTCTCCAAGCGATTTCGGCGCGTCAATCGGACGATATGCCAACCGTATTTTCCACGGTCAAATCACTTGCGACGGTCAGACTATCCAATTGCCTATCAATAACTTCGGACACTGTCTGCATGGCGGTCCCGACGGTTGGCAGTATCAGGTTTATGACGTTGTTTCTTCGTCTGACAAGGAACTCGTAATTCAGATGGACTCCAAGGACGGCGACATGAACTTCCCCGGAAACCTCAAGGCTACTGTCAAATTCACTCTTGACGACAACAACGGGCTCAACATCGACTACTCGGCTACAACCGACAAGCAGACCGTCATCAACATGACTAACCATAGTTACTTCAACCTCAATGGCGACCCGACAAAGCCTATCAACAATCACACACTTTATATTAATGCTGACAACTACACTCCCGTTGACAGCAGTTATATGCCTATTGGCGAGATTGCAAGCGTTGAAGGTCTTGCTTTCGACTGCCGCAACGAGGCTGAAATTGGCGAGCGTATAACCAACAATGACGCTGCTCATCAGCAAGTTAAGTTTGGCAACGGTTTCGACCACAACTGGGTTCTCAACACTTACAAAGATGGTAAGGGCGACCTCAACACCGTTGCTGCGTCTATCTACAGCCCTGTAACTGGCATCAAATTAGACGTTTACACCAATGAACCCGGTATTCAGGTTTATTCGGGCAACTTCTTGGACGGTAGCGCAACTGGCAAGGGTGGTGTTGTTTACAATCAACACGCCGGCATCTGTCTTGAAACACAGAAGTTTCCTAACTCGCCTAACGTTAAGGAATGGCCTTCGCCTTACCTCAATCCGGGCGAAACATACCACAGCGTTTGCAAATTCCAATTTAGTGTAAAATAATTCATAACAATGGACCGTTGACAATGGACAATTGACAATTATTTGCCGATGTCCATTGTCAATTGTCAATTATCAATTGTCAATTAAAATAAAAATGAACGAATCCAGTATTTTTGACGCACTGTCAAATAACGGTTTTACCGGATGGGATTACGGCGTGTTTGTACTGTATATCCTGATTCTCGTGGGCATGGGTATTTTCCTCTCACGCGGCAAAAAAGGGGAGGAGAAGACCTCTACCGACTACTTCCTCGCAGGCAACACCTTGACTTGGTGGGCTGTGGGTGCATCTCTTATCGCTGCCAACATTTCGGCTGAACAGTTTATCGGAATGTCGGGCTCGGCTTTTGCGTCGGGCATCGCTCAGGCGGCTTACGAACTTATGGCGGCTGCAACTCTTATCGTTGTCGGCAAGTTCTTGTTGCCTCTTATGATTGAGAAAAAAATCTTCACAATCCCGCAGTTCTTGCGTGAACGTTATAACAGCGGAGTTGGTCTTGCATTCTCAATCCTTTGGTTGTTCCTTTATGTTTTTGTTAACTTGACATCGGTTGCTTGGCTCGGCGCGTTGGCTATCCAGCAGATTTTGGGTCTTCCTACCGACCACATTATCAATGTTTTCGGTATGGAGGTTGACCAAGTGAGAATGGTCATCATCCTTGCTTTGTTCTTGATTGCAGGTATTTATTCTATCTACGGCGGTTTGGCTTCGGTGGCTTGGACTGACGTTATGCAGGTAACATTCCTTGTTGGTGGCGGCTTGATTACAGCTTACGCAGCGTTGGACGTTATCGGTCAGGAAGTTTGGGGCTGTGGCGCAATGGAAGCACTCGGCAACATTTATTCTTGGTGTACTTCTCAGCCTGGCGACAAGCACTTTAATCTTATTGTTACTCGTAACGAAGAACTTTATCCTACCATCAACGGTATAAAAGATGCCGCTGGTGCTGTCGTTCAGAAAGAAGACCCGTTCTTCACTAATCCGGGTTTGGTTTTGGTATTTGGTGCTTTGTGGCTCACAAACCTCGGCTACTGGGGCTTCAACCAATATATCATTCAGAAAGGTTTGGCAGCAAAATCGTTGTCAGAGGCTAAAAAAGGTATGGTTTTCGCCGCTATCTTGAAGATTTTGATTCCTTTCATCGTTTGTATTCCGGGCGTTTGCGCTTACTTTATCATGAATGGTCAGGCTGACGGCGTTCCTGTTTTGGAAAAACTCGCTGGACACCTTCAGGGTTCTATCGGTCGTTCTGACGATGCTTATCCTTACTTGATTAGAAACTTCACTCCTGTAATTGTTAAAGGTCTGTCGTTTGCGGCTTTGGCTGCGGCTGTTATTTCGTCGTTGGCTTCGATGTTCAACTCGACTTCTACACTTTTCACGATGGATATTTACAAGCAGTTCATCAATCCTCCGAAGGACAAAGACCAAGAGGTTTCGACGGCTTATCAGACAAAACTCGTTAACGTTGGTCGTATGACTTCTATCAGCGCATTGATTATCGCCCTCATCGCAGTTTATCCGTTGATGGGTGGTATTGACCAAGCATTCCAGTTCATTCAGGAATATTCGGCGTTTGTATATCCGGGTGTTGTTGTGATTTTTGGTCTTGGACTTTTGTGGAAACGTGCGAGTGGCACAGCGGCTATCGTTGCTGCAATCGGTACTTTTGCGTTCTCGATTATCTACAAGTTTGTGTTCCCCGAAATGCCGTTCTTGGTACGTTCGGGCGTTGTGTTCATCACATTGGTAATCCTTTTTGTATTGCTTTCGCTTCACAACACGGACACCGAGAAGGCTACCGAACTTTCTGCTGACGACATCAAGACTCAACTTTTCTGGAGCAAGATTATGTTTATTGTTGCAGGAATATCGGGAGCATTGTTCATCGCAAGTTTATATTCTGAAACTCTCCACATCTACGGTATGGAAGGTGCGATGGCATTCTTTGCGGCAATGATGGCGACTATCGGTTATTATCTCCGTTCTAACGCCCTTGACACTGTTCAAGACAAGAAGTTGGTTGAAATCGACCTTGACATTTTCAAGACCGACAAGACTTTCAATATTGGTGCATGTGTTGTAATCATTTTGCTTACAATACTTTATCTTGCTCTCTGGTAATTTTTTTTAATTGAAAATTGAAAGTTGAAAAATGAAATATTGTTTTCAACTTTCAATTTTCAATTTTCAATTTTAATTAATTGAAAATGAGTTTTTACGACGAACATCCTAAGTTCTACATTTCTACCGATTGTATAATTTTCGGCTATTTTGACAACAAGTTGCACGTTCTTCTTCATCCGAGGGACATGAATCCCGGTCAGGGCGAGCCTTCGTTGATGGGCGGTTTTGTGGACGATGACGAGAGTGTTGACAATGCCGCAAAGCGTGTTGTAACTCAACTTACTGGTCTTGAAGATTTTTACATTGAGCAGGTTGGTGCTTTTGGCAATGTTGACAGGGACCCTGGCGAAAGGGTTGTGTCGGTATGTTATTATGTGCTGATAAAGGCTCACAATTACAGTGAGGAGTTGCGTCGAGAGTACAATGCCGAATGGGTGGAGATTGACAAGGTGCCGACTCTCTACGGCGACCACAACACGATGCTTGAACGTGCGCACAAAATCCTTCGGGAGAAACTTGCTTGGACTCCGGTGGCGTTTCACTTGATTGCCGAAAAGTTTACTCTGACACAGTTGCAGACTTTGTACGAGACTATTTACGGCGAAATTCTCGACAAGCGCAATTTCCGCAAGAAACTTACCGAATCGAACCATATTGTCAACACTGGCGAAATCGACCGCACAACCTCCAAACGTGGTGCATACCTTTTCAGTTTCGATTTTGACGGTTACAAAAAGGACGGCATTTTCAAACTGTAGAATTTGGATTTTTTTTCATGAAAAACACGGAAAAAGCACGAATAGTTTTCCGTGTTTTTTTATTATATTTGCGCATGTAATTTTAACCCCCTCATCAATCATGACAAAAACCGCAATCGTAGCCGCAATGTTGGCATTGGGCTGCGCCACAGCAAACGTCCAAGAAAAACTGTTTAACAGACCAAACGTAGAATCGCCCGTTATCAACAACAACGGCACTGTAACATTCGTTTATGACCTCAAAACTCTATCCGTCAACATTTGGCTACATTGGTCTTTTCTCTGCTGCCATTCACGTAAACGGCGAGGGTAACGACACTTACGCCAAATTTCTCAAAGACACCAAGCCTCAAAGCCAACTTGCAAATCTCTTTGCACCCAAACCTAATCTCTACTATATCGCCATTGGCAAAACCGACTTTCTCTACGAGCAAAACGCCGGTCTGTGCCGCTACCTCGACGACAAGGGCTACAAATACGAATACCTTGAAACCGAAGGCGGACGGATCTGGCGCAATATATCACTGACCATAAAATCAATATCCAAGCCAAGGACAACGGCTGGACGCTGACGGGAATAATCATGGTCTTCAACGG
>CALFIU010000103.1 GCA_937877455.1 uncultured Bacteroidales bacterium | reverse complement strand
CAATAGTTCCAAAAACCGCTGCACAATCTGTTCCCCACGCGACAATGCGGCAATGCGGCAATGTCCGGTTTGGTCGTGTCTGCTCGCAACTGCATCAAATCATCAATCAAAGCAATTTGCAGGTGCTCAATTTTATTTGGGAGTCACAATATAATGAGGTTACACAAATTTGTTTTATTCGGTTAATTCGTTGTTAAAAAAATCAATGAAAGCGACGTGCCTTTAACTAAAAAAATAAAAAACCGGCGGTAATAAAAAGAATAATCAATGTCCCGCCGGTTTACTTACTACTAAATTATTTGCTTAACCAAATTGCTTGATTCAAATATGAGAATTACAATACTTAAATTTTCAATCGTTAGCCTTCAGCAACCCCTGCATGAGGAGCGGCCATGGTGCAGAGTAGTCTTTGCGGTCAACAACATGAGGCCAATAGATGAGTGTTATGTTTGCTCTGTCGCGACAATAGCGCACCATGTATTCGGCGTATTTGCCGAGATCTTCATCGGCAATCTTTTCAATTGCACCAAATTCACCAATCACTACGGGAATGTTGTTATTATTGGCGTAGTTGATGACGATGTCGAGTTCGGGTGATAGCGATTTTTCATCGTCTTCTGTCCATACGGGAATTTCTTGTCCTTCCTCAATGCCAAGTATTTGTGTGAACCTACCAGGCGAATAGTTGTGAACTTCTACCAAGATATGGTTGGAGTATTCGTCAGTAGGAATCACAAGTTTGTCGAGAGGTGTCTGTCCGCCGTTGGCGCAATATGTGCAGACAATGAGGTTGCGATAGAGATTGTTGCCGCCAGTGGCGCGAACCGTGTTGACAAACGACTGCGCAAGGTCGTTGATGCCGAGGTAGCCGTTGTCGCTCTTTGGCAGTTCCCATGTGCCGCTTTCGTCAAGAACCTCGTTGTAACCCTCAAAAAGAAGTTTTTCGCCGTAGTCCTTGAATCTTTCGGCAATCTGTTTCCATAACAGAGAGAATTTAGCATTGACGGTTTCAAAACCCTCATGGTCGGCTTTTACCCATGTGTATTCGCCGGCGTTGGTGTCGTGGTGTACGTTGATTATGCAGTAGAGTCCAGCGTTGAGCGCGTAGTTGACAACCTCCTCCACGCGGTCCATCCATGCTTGGCTTACGTTGCCTTCCTCGTCCAAGTGCATAAACCATGTGATTGGCACACGGACACAGTTGAAACCGTATTCCTTGACCGCCTTAAACCATTCGGCGTCGGCGAGGGGTTCGCCCCAACAAGTCTGCGCGGCGTCGAGGTCGCTCCACTCAAACCAAGTGCCGTATGCGTCAAGCGAGTTCATGAGGTTGAGACCAATCCTCATAGAGTTGGAGGCCTCTTGCGCTGTCTGCCAGCCGCTTTGGTCGATGGCTGTGGCGGCTTGTATGACATTCAGAGATGCCGTTTTTCCGCTGCCGCTGATTGTAAGTGTGGCGGTGCGGGTGCTGCCGGTGGTGTTTTCGGCGGCGGTTATTTTGATGTGGACTGTGGCGGGTGTGGCGTTGCCCGAATGGTTGGAGATAGTGAGCCAATCGGCATCGCAGGCAAGTTGCCAAGGCGTGTTGGTGTGTATGTCAACCATCTTGTAGCCGCCACGGTTTTCAAATGTTATCTCGCTGACAATGGACGTCGTGTCGTCAACATTGTTGAACTGAATCGTCGGATTGTCAACAGTAGGCGTGCTGTCGTCATCGTCGTTGCAGGCGGGGAGCGTAAAGAGCAGTGCCGCCGCCATCAGCATGTATTTTAATATTTTCATTGTCTTAATTTTTTGTGTTGAAAATAAAATGTTTTTTTTAGAAAACACCGGATTAAACTTCATCAGGAAAATCCGGTGTCATTTAATTAACGGTACAAGAAGTGTTATTCCTTTTGGTAGATACGGAAATTGTCGTACACAACGGAGAACCAAATGCCTGTTTCTTCAAAGTTGTGGTAAATCTTGAAATTGCCGTCGTCGCCGGGTGCGCCGTCAATGAGGTCGCCGTATGTGCCGCTGCCGAATGATGTCAACGGTATCGAAACGCTCATCCAAACGCCGTCTTTGGTCTCGCCTGTGATTCTGTCCGCTATGGCCACATTGGAAACTGTTGTGCCCATGAAAGTTATTTCGGAGTAGCAAGTCGCTGATGGGAGTTCGGGCAGATAGACTTCGTAGCGGAGTTCCAACGACGAGAGCGGTGTGCTTTCTGAAATGGCAGAGGGCGCAGCCTTGCCGTTGAATTGCATATTGTGGTCCCAATATCCAGAGTAATCCTCCATGCCGAGCCAATTTCCAGATTCTGATGCAATAGTGAACGATGCGGCATTTTCCGAATATGCGCCGACAAGGCTTGTACCCCAGTACCAGTTCTGGCTGGTGCCGTTGCCGTCGAAATCTTCCAAGATGTTATCGTAGATGTAGAACGGCAGCTCTGCCTTGCCGCCCAAGGTGTTGAGACGTATAGTGCCGTTGTGGTCTTTTGAAGGCAAAGTTTCTGGCATTACGAATGTTATCTTGTCCATTGCGTCGGTTGTGGTTACGGTGGTAACGTCGATGTCTATCTCGCCGCCGATATTGATTGCGGTAACGTCGGTGAGGTATTTGCCTACGAGAGTTACTGTCTGTCCGGGTACGGGCATGTCGGGCGAAACGTCGTAGAGTTCGGGTTCCATCGGCGACTTGGCGAATCCGCAGTACGCTGTGCCGGCGTAACATTCTACAACGATGATTCCGTAGTCGGGAATGGTGGTTGGCATTATCACGGTAAGTTCGGTGCAGTCGTCGTTGAGGGTGTAACTCTGACAGTCTGCAATCTTCACAGTGTCGAGGTCGGCGACATATACCGCGCTTATCTCATGGAAGAGCGAGCCGTATAGCACCACCGCCTGACCGGGCTGCATTTCTGGCACGCCTTTTTCGTTGAGCGGGGAGTCGGTTTTGTAGTATTCTACCGACGGGCTGCCAGCAATCACATGAAAACTGTAAGTAGCGACTCCATGCGTAGTTTCAACTCTGATTTCCATTGGCAACGAATTGTCCTGTCCATACACCACGAGGTCTGACGGAATTGTCATGATGATGTGCGACGAGGTGTTATAGTTGGAGTTGAAATAACAGTCTTGATTGTTGATATAGATGTTTCTTGCGCCATCGAGGTCGTGTCCCTCTATAAGAATCATCTGTCCGAGGTATGCTTCAGTAAAAGTTGAGTCGGCCTTATCTGGGTCGGTAAGGCGCACCCTTTCTATTACGGGCTGTCCAGATTCGTCGTCGTCGCATGCGGCAAGCACGAATACGGCGAACAGCAGCATCAAATATGTTATGTATCTGTATGTCTTCATCATTGTTTATTCGCTAAAATTGTAATGTTGAGGTTCTTGTTTCAAATAAGGGTTTTGGATAACGTCGGCCTCGGGGTATGGCAGAAAGATGTTGTCACTTGTGATGACAGGCGTAACGTCTGGCTGCACAATCTGTCCGAAATCAGTATCCGTCACCGTCTCGTAGTCGTTGGCTTGGTCGTGATAGAAAGAGAGTTCGTTGTCGCTGCCGACTTGAACCTCGTTGTAGGTATAGCCACGGTATTGGTTGTTGAAATATTCGAGCATCTTTTCAGGTTTCCACTTAAACCATTCTACCATTGAGTACCAGTTTATGTGTTCCATAGAAAACTCCACCCTGCGCTCGCGTATGATGTCGTCAAGAGTGATTGACGAAGCCTCGTCTATGCCAGCGCGGCGACGTACATCGTTGAAATACTGCAAGCCTTCGCCAGAAAGTGATTCATTGTTGCCAAGGCAAGCCTCTGCATATATCAAGTAAACATCAGCAAGACGTATGATGTAGGTGTTGAGAGGAGAACACATCATAGCGACATATCCATCGTTGTCATCATCAGGGCCACCGACAACGCCTTTTTTGATTGGAGCATAATCGTTCTCGTATGTATATCCACCGTCGGCGATGCAGATGTAGTCGTAATATGCACCCTTGGTGAAGAAAGTGGCGTCACGGCGGATTTTTTCCCATTTGTAGTTGCCGTTTTTGCCAGTGTAGCGATATTGCATTAGCATTTCGGGCGAGGCATTGAGCGCACTCCAACATGCTACGCCGCCTATCATCTTGCTGTCAGCACAGAGGTCTGAGAGTGTTGCGTTGCATACGTACCACTGCAATGTGGTAGATTTGTACCACTGACAAGCCAAAAGAGATTCCTCGTTGTTGTTGTAGCGGTATTTGAAGAGATTGTGGTAATTGTCAAGCAAAGTTGCGCCGCTATTTTCGATGACATCGAGGGCGTATTTCTTGGCGAGTTCGAGGTCGGATTCGTCACGTGACGACTTGTTCCAACCAGAGCGTGCGAGATATACCTTCGAGAGCATTGCCTTCGCACTCCAACATGTTGCACGTCCAGGTGAATATGGTGCATCGGGAAGGTTGGCGGCAGCATATTCAAGGTCGTTGATGATGAACTGGAAGACGTCTTCTTCGTAGTTTCTTGGTCTTACAGGATTGTCAACAACGTCTTGATTGTGTTCAAACAATACAAGCGGTCCCCAGACGTGCAATGCGTAAAACAATGCCGTGCTTCGCATAAGGCGAGCCTCGCTGATGGCGGTCTTTTTGGCATCTTCCGACACGTTGTCTGTGCTTTTGTCGTTGATGTTGTCGATGGTGGCGTTTGCCATGGTGACAACAGAGAAGAAGCCCGCCCAAATGTCGCTGAGGTACTCGTTGAGGGCTGTTACGGTAAACATGCCGTACTCTGGCCAGTTGTATGGCGAATAAGCGTCGTTGGCACGGAGCGAGCCAAGGAGCAACATTCCTCGGGTGTTGTAGTCGAACCACGCACGGTTGTAGAGCGGCGCGGTGGAGGCGTAAAGTGCGTCGTCAGAATCATAGAAATTGTCTTCAACGAACTCTCCCTCAGGGGTCTTGTCGAGAAAATCTTCGCTGCATGATACCATCATGACTGACGGTATCAAGAGCATCGACAATGCTTTTAGTATGATGTTACGTTTCATATTGTTCACTGTTAGAATAAAATGTTAGAAATTGAGGTTGATACCGAATGTGTAGATCCTTTGAGAGGGATAGCGTGCATAGTCAACGCCGCGCAGCAATACGTTTTGGTTGTATGCGCCGACTTCTGGGTCGTAGCCGCTGTAGTTGGTGAAAGTGTAGAGGTTCTGTACGTTGAAGTAAACGCGTACATTCTCTATCTTCGCCTTCTGTACAAGTCTGTTGGGCAGTGTGTAGCCGAGTGCTATGTTCTTGATTCTGATGTAAGAGCCGTCCTCTACATAAACGCTGCTCATACGGCTGTTGTCGTTAGATTTGGCTTGGTCGATGCGGTAGGTCGATGCGCCCGGGTTTATAAGGTACATATTGTCGAGGGTGCGTTCGCCATCGGGGTCGATGAGGCCTACTTTGGCGAAGTCGTGTACGGACTTGAGCGTTACCCAACGGTCGGTGGGGTTAGACTGCTGCTGCGCCAAATAGTTGAAAATCTCGTTGCCGTATGTTCCGGTAAGGAAGATGTTGAGGTCAAAACCCTTGTAACGGAAGGTGTTGTTGACACCGAATGTGAATTTTGGTTCGGGGTTGCCGAGATATGTGCGGTCTTTTTCGTCTATTACGCCGTCGTTGTTGATGTCTTCGTAGATGTAGTCGCCATACCAAATGCCGGTGTACTCGTCCACAGTCTTGCCTTCGGGAAGTGCCACATACTGTGGATTGCCGTTGGCATCGAGGAGATTGTTTCCGTCCTTGTCTTTGAGGTAGAAGTCTTCCAATGTGGTGAACATTCCGATGACGTTGTAGCCGTAAAACTGTCCGACGGGATTGTCGATGGCTGTGTAGGTGTATGTAAGACCGTTGATGATGCCCTGAATGCCCGAACTTTCGGTGTAGAGGCTTGTAACCTTGTTGCGGTTGACAGAGAATGTTATGCCCGTTGTCCACTCAAAGCCTTTTTTGTTCATGTTGACGGTGTTGAGCGTAAACTCAAAACCCTTGTTCTCCATTGCGCCCGTGTTGACCCATGGCGAGGAGATTACGCCGCTTACGTATGTGGGCAATGCCGCCTGCATGAGCAGGTTGTCGGTTTTCTTGAGGTATGTGTCGAATATGAACTCAATCCTGTTGTTGAAGAATGTGAGGTCGAGACCTGCGTTCCACGAATTTGTCTGCTCCCATTTGAGTTTTGAGTTGGCGAAGTTGTTGGGATAAAAACCTGTGCCGTATGCGGTTGCGACGCTTGCCATTGTTGCACCGTAAGCATACGAGCCAGCGTTTTGGTTGCCCACAAGACCCCATCCAAGGCGGAGTTTTGCGTTAGAGAGCCAATCTACATCTTTTAGGAACGATTCTTTCTTGAATCTCCACGCCAAAGCCACCGACGGGAACCAGCCCCAGCGGTTGTCGGGCCCGAATGTTGACGAACCGTCGGCACGTATTGTGGCTGTCAGGAGGTAACGCTCGTCGTAGGCATAGTTGAGGCGGCCGTAGTATGATTCAATGGACGATTCGCCTTTTGCGTTGCTGTTGGTGGCGGATTTGGCATCGCCTACATTAAGTTCGTGAACATTGTTGAATAGATAGCCGGTGCGCGAACCATAAAGGTTTTCCCAGCCGGATTCCTGAGCCTCGTGTCCTGCCATGATATTGATGCTGTGCTTGTTGGCAAAAGTCTTCATGTAGGTCATGTATTGCTTGAACGACCAGTATTTGCTGTTGGAAACGCCCCTTGAGCCATTACTTGTCTGCGACCAGTTGCCGAGAGTGAGTTCGGGCTGGAAGTAATAGGAGTTGTTGTAATTGTAAGTGCCGCCATATTCGAGGCGCAACATCAGACCTTCGCAGAATGTGATGTTTGTGTATGCGTTGAGCAACATTTGGAGGCCTTTTTCGTAGTTTTCACGAGTGAGAGCATCGGCAAGCGGGTTGGAATAATATGTGCCGAGTTGGTTGTCTTCCTGATAGCCCCAAGAGCCGTCGGGATTCTTTGCTGGCATTTCGGGAAGTTGCTTGAGAGCGGTTTCTATTACGTTGCCGTCGTCGATGGTGTTGTTTTTGTTGGTGCTTGCAAAATAACTCTGCACGCCCATCGAAAACCATTTTTTGAGTTTGCTGTCAACATTGACACGTCCCGAAAAACGCTCGAAGTCGGAGCCCACGGCGATACCGTCCTGAGTGTAGTAGCCGCCGCTGATGAGGTATTGGGTGTTGTCGGAGCCGCCGCTGACCGAAAGTTGGTGGCTCTGCATTGCGGCGTTTCTGAAAATCTCGCTCTGCCAGTCGGTGCCCTCGCCGAGTACCGACGGGTCTGCAAATTCCTCCCTTTCGCCCCAGCCGAGCACGTCAACACGCTCGTTGTAGAGTTCGGCGTATTCGCGCAGGTTCATGGTTTCGAGTTTTGTGGGTATCTGCTGTATGGCATAGTAGCCTTCGTAAGAGATTGTCGGTTTGCCAGCCTGACCTTTTTTGGTGGTGATGAGCACAACGCCGTTGGAGGCGCGCGAACCGTAGATTGCAGTAGCCGATGCGTCTTTCAGCACTTCCATCGACACGATGTCGGAAGGGTTGATGGTGGACAGGGCGGAACTGTTGCCGTTGGTCTGACCGTCGATGGCCACGCCGTCGATTACGTAAAGCGGCTCGTTGCCGTTGAGAGAGTTGACACCGCGTATGCTTACCGAGATGCCGCCGCCCGGCGAGCCTGAGTTGGCGGTTACCTGAACACCGGCGGCGCGTCCTTGAAGTGCTTGGTCGGCGGAGGTTACTACTGTCTTTTTTAGGTCTTCGGCACCCACCGACACCACCGAACCGGTAATGTCGCTGCGTTTCATGGTGCCGTAGCCCACTACAACGATTTCGTCGATGCCGACGGTTTCCTCAGACAAGGAAACATTAAAAGTGGTGCGTCCGTTGATGGGATGTGTCTGTGATTCGTATCCCATGAACGAGAAAACAAGTGTGCCGTTGTCGGGAGCGTCTATTTGAAATCGCCCGTCAAGGTCTGTGATGGTGCCGTTGGTGGTGCCTTGCACCAAAACCGTTACACCCGGAAGCGCATCGCCGGTCGCAGTGGTTACTGTGCCGCTCAGCCTCTTTGTCTGTGAGTAGGCCGGCATGATTCCTATCATTATTATCAATGCCAAAAGCATCAGACGAAGTAGGAATGAGTCGGTTCTCTTGTTTGGTTTGCTAATCATTTTTGTTAATAAAATTTAGGTAAAAAACTATGTTTATTTACTGTGCAAATATACCCTTCGGCACTTTAAAGGGCATATCGAGGTGTAACATGATACTATTGGATTGTATCAAAATGGGAGGAATGTCGTTTATTTTGCATAAAAAAAATGCAGACGGGCTGTTGTCTGCGTTTTTTTTTTGATGTGGGCAATATTTTTTTTTCTTCTAATCCACCAGCCTTATCTTCCCCGTGAGCAACTGCTGCATCATTCCTTGCTTTATCTGCTCGTACTTCGCTTTCTTGGCTTCGAGGGCCGAAATTTCGTTGTCCATTGAAGAAAGGACTGAAGCGATAGCGGACTGTTCTTTCAATGATGGTATCGGTATCATTACCTTTGAGAAGTCTTCCATATTCACAGCAGCAAGCACCCCCTCATTAATATTCATTCTACACCATTCGCCAAGTATAAAACAATAATGATAGAACCACATAACATCTACCGCTTGCGTCAACGATTTACGAATTGTTAAATTCGTAAATCGTTGATTCGCAAGCGAATCAACAATTAGGAGCGCATGCTCCCCAATAGTGGCAGTCGTAGACATAATAATACTATTAGCAGGGAAAAGATTTCCTTTTACTGCCTCTTCTGTAATGTGCTGAATAGCATCAGAGAGTATTCTGCCATTTGTACGTATATCCTCCATCCTGAACCAAGGAATTGTACCACTCTCCCAAAAACTATTAATAGCCTTTGATGGGGTATAGCCGTTTTGGAACTCACAAATCTCCCCCAGTTTTTTTCCCGCCCACGGTTCATTAAAGCCATTTAGGCGTTTT
>CALFIU010000102.1 GCA_937877455.1 uncultured Bacteroidales bacterium | reverse complement strand
CATGCTCGCCAAAAACCTTTTTGAAGGTTATATCTACCTTGGGATTAAGGTATTTAGACATAATGGATTGCAATTTTATTTGTTTGACGCAAAGATAATGGAAGTTTTTGGGAATTGCAAAAATACCATCAACTTTAACAAGCACAATCTTCATTTAACGCAAAAATTGACGGATAATTACTTTTTAAAGTCAAGATTTTTCATTTATTTTGCACTATAAAACCATGATTGGCAAATTATAAAAAAAATGTTCAAAATTGGCAACATAGAAATAGACCATTTTCCATTAATTCTCGCGCCGATGGAAGATGTTACTGACTTGTCGTTTAGACATATCTGCAAAAAATATGGAGCAGACCTTACTTACACCGAGTTTATAGCAAGCGAGGCGTTGGTCCGCAACGTCGATAAGACAATAAAAAAAATGACAATCAACGATTCTGATAGACCCGTCGGAATACAAATCTATGGTCACGACCCTGTCAACATGGTATTGGCAGCCAAACTTGCAGCAGAACGAAAACCCGACCTAATCGACATTAATTGTGGCTGTCCTGTAAAAAAAATTGCAACACGCGGAGATGGTGCAGGATTATTACAAAATATTCCATTAATGCTAAAAATAGCAAAAGATGTTGTTAATGCTGTTCCTGATATTCCTATTACAGTAAAAACAAGACTCGGGTGGGACAATAATTCTAAAATAATAGTAACCCTTGCTGAGCAACTACAAGACACTGGTATTAAAGCACTTACAATACACGGTCGTACAAGAATGCAATTATACAAAGGGCAAGCAGACTGGACGCTTATTGGACAAGTAAAAAACAACCCTCGCATGAAAATACCAATAATAGGTAATGGTGATGTAACAAGTCCTCAAATTGCAGCCCAAATGAAAGACCGCTATGGCGTTGACGCTATAATGATAGGGCGTGCGGCGGTTGGCTGCCCATGGATTTTTAAAACTACCTCCGAATATCTTCAAACTGGCATATTACCACCAGAACCTTCTGTAAAAGAACGCGTAGAATTGGCTTTATATCAACTAAAAACTGGTATGGAATGGAAAGGTCAAACAAGAGGTATATTGGAAATGCGTCGTCATTATTCGCAATATTTTAAATCATTACCAGATTTTAAACCATATAGAATGAAACTTGTAACTTCTACCAATCCCGAAGAAATAGCCGCCATACTTGAGGAGATTGCCAACGTATTCGGATAATCAATCGCCCCAACGATAACCGTCATTATCAATCCCAATATGCGACAATATTCTATCAACCACAGTATCAACCAATTGAAACAATGTTTTGGGTAACGAATAAAACGACGGAGATGCTGGCAGTATAATAGACCCTGCCAAGGTAAGGGTTTCCATATTGCGTATATGAACAAGGCTATAAGGTGTTTCTCGTAAAACGATAACCAATTTTTTACGCTCTTTTAAAGCAACACCAGCAGCTCTAATTATAAGGTTATCATCAATTCCCGCTGCAACCTTAGCCATAGTAGCACCACTGCATGGACATATAACCATAGCATCGGCAACATTACTACCCGACGCTATGGGAACACTAAAGTCATCGTATTTAAAAACTTTACATTTGTTAGGAAAAGTAACATTATCCAATCCAAGCTCTTCCATAAAAATTTTTAGTCCATTGACAGAAAAAACCACATAAACAAAATCTACTTGTTGCGACTGACATAATTTTTCTATCAAACGGTTAGCATAAATTGCACCACTCGCACCTGTTATTGCAACTGTAACCTTCATTATTAATCGTTGTCGTGTTATTTTGGTTGTTTGTATAGGTGTAACTTCTTTTCTTCCGAATTATAAATACAAAGAGTGTTGGTTTCGCTTTCAACATCAAAAATTAGCAATCCGTCAGATGGTAGCAACTCATATTTGTTAACTTGATATTGCTTACCATTGGTAGATGTTCGCAAATATGTATTGCCAAGAAACCATCCCCCACCCTTTTCGCCTACAGGAATAACACGTATCTTAACCTCATTATCAAATTTTATAGTTAAACTTTCGGGTGTATTGTCAAAAAAAACAAGCAATCGACATTGCCTATCAAAACTACTACGCAACACGCACGCATAATCAAGAATATCATTGTCGTTAATCATAGCCGTTGCAGTTCCATTATATTCAAGACTATTCTGAGTATCTGCCGTTATTCTCCATGCAGTGGTTGCATTACGGAAAAATTTATTTTCTACAAAATATTTCCACAAAATAAGTTTATACTCTGCTGGTGTTTGCTTATTGGCTTCCTTGGTAGCAAACATTGAATTTATTTGCTGATAAATTTTTGGCGATACAAGATGATTTTTGGGAATATACCCCTTTATACCACGTAACGACTGAGCCTCAACCCAAGCCAACCCGTTTCGTTGGGTTTCAGGTTTATCTGGAGTAAGCCTAACCGTTTCACCATAATTAAGGTCGTCGGCTTTGGTGGCAGCAAGACTGTCGGCAGTATAAAGCGATGCATTGTTGGATATTACATGCATAACCGACTGTCGTCCAAATGTATAAACCGATATAGCGATTGCTCCAACAAAAACAGTTGTCACAACAAGCAAAAGTAACGTCTGCCAAAAATTACCTATGTTTTTTGCAGTTTCGGGTAATAACTCAAATATCTGCGTATTAAGATTTTGATTTTGAGTCTGCTCTGGCTGCAAAGTTTGCTTTATATCAAGTGCAAAAGCATTGCAATCTTGGTATCTATCAAGCGGTTTTTTGGCTACAGCACGATAAATTATATCTTCCATCTGGGGCGAAACTCCTGCATATATCGATGACATTGGCGGCAACGGATCGTTAATTATCTTGTTATAAATCTCATATTCAGATAGTTTAGAATCATAAGGATGTTGACCAGTTAGCATGTGAAAAAAAGTTATACCAAGTGAGTATATATCAGTGCGTCTATCAAGAGGTTGCCCCTTTACCTGCTGCGGACTCATATAAAGTGCCGTTCCAACCTTTGTACCTGGTTGAGTGAGATGCAAATCTGGTTCTGAAAGCGACTTAGCAATTCCAAAATCAAGAATTTTTATATCATCTTGAGGTGTAATTATAAAATTGCCAGGTTTTATATCTCGGTGAATTATGTTTTGGCTATGCATATAGCCAATAGCATCAAGCATCTGTAAAAAATATTTTACAGCACGTTTTTCGGGAATTGGTCCCGATTCTGTTTTAAGGTAGTCGTCAAGCGGAGTACCTTGCAATAGTTCCATTACTATAAAAGTGCCGTATTCGCAAACAATGTAGTCGTATATGCTAACAATATGTGGATGTTTTAGTTTTGACAGAATAACGGCTTCATTTTTAAATCGCTCTTTAACACCTTCTTTTTGTTCGAGCAGTGGATTTAGTTGTTTTACTGCCGCACGCCGTCCTAATAGCATGTGTACACCTTCATATACACTGCCCATGCCGCCCTCGTCAATTAGCTGGTCTATTTTATAATTTCCCAGCCGCCGTCCTATTAATGAGTTTTGTTGCATCAGTAAGGTATTATTATTTTTATACCAGGAGCTAATGGCTCGTTGTTAAGTTTATTTGCTTTTTTTATTCTTTGTGCTGACGTACCATATAGTTTTTCGAGTACAGCCAAATTATCATAATAACGAGTTGTAAAAATTTTCTTAACAGGCAATTGTACAAAATTCTTTTTGTTGGCAATTATAATTATAGCATCTTTTGATGCAACATTAAACACTTCCAATAACGAATCTGCCAACTCTGGACTTTCTATCTGTATTTTTACAAATTCTTCTTTTTTGTCGTTAGCCATAACAAAATCTTGGTTATTATTATGTACTTGCCTCATATAATAAACGCCTATCAACGTTGCCAATAATAATACAACTATAAAAATCTTGACATTGAAATGTGCGTTGAACTTATAATGTTTCTTATGTCCATCTGTAAAATTATTAACGTTATAAAACTTTACAAGCTGAAGCGTTATATTATCTTTTCCTCCATTTTTTATAGCATTTTTCATCAACTCCATTCCTTTACTCTCTATGTAGCCGCGCTTTGCAAGTGTTGCCTGAATATCTTGCTCTCCCACCATGTTATAAAGGCCATCTGTGCAAAGCAACAACAAATCTCCATCAGAAGGAGATATTGGCTTACGACAAACATGAGGTTTTTGGGTTGGTGTCATGCCCATAGCTCTTATTAATTCGTTTTTACGAGGATGAATTTCTGCTTCTTTTTGGGTAATTTTGCCTTCATTAACCAACTGTTGTACATAACTATCATCTTCGGTTAGGCGTTGCAACTTGCGGTTATGCATATAATAAATGCGCGAATCTCCCATATAGGCAAAATAAATTTTGTTGTTTCTAACCAATGCAAGCACAACTGTACTGCCCATCCCTGCACAACTATTATCAATCCGTGCCTCTTCAAAGATTCTATTTTGAGCGTAATCAAGCGCATCTTCAAGTGCATTGTTAACATCTCGATAATAAAAGTTTGAAAAGAAAAACTTTACCGAATTTACTACCGTCTGAGAGGCTTTATCCCCGCATGGCAATCCACCAATACCATCGCATACTACAAATACATGTCCGTTGACAGTGTCGAAATATCCAAGATAATCTTCGTTGCGACTCCGCACCATACCCTTGTCGGTTAGGCTAATGTAATAAAAGTTGGCAAGTTCTTTGGTTTGGGACATAATTATCAGTATTTTAGTTTTGCAAATATAGCACCAAACCTAATAATATCACCAGTGTGTACTTTGTTTTTTTCTATACGTATATCATTGACAAACACACCATTAGTACTATTATTGTCGGTAATATAAAAAAAACCACCCTCATAACTCAAAGTGGCATGCCGTCCTGATATTGTTCTATTATTTATAACAATATCATTATCGGCATTGCGTCCAATTGTCATCACAAGTTTGGTAAGATCAAACGAAGATTGTTCGCCATCGCATTCTATTAGTATTTTGGGAATTATTTTTCCACTGCCAATAAGCGTTTCGCCAGCGTTAAAATTGTCAAAAGAGTGTACTACACTAATTGGATGTTTGCGATATTTATCAAGTTCTTTTTTTAAAACCCTATTTTGGTGTTGAATTTCTCGCACACGCTGTATTTCTTGAATACTAATACTTTTTAGTACTTTGCGACGAGCCAACCAATATAGCAACATTATAACTGCTAAAACTGCCAACAAAGCCACACTAACAACTGTCAAAGGATGTTGCCCAAATATGCCTTCATAATGTGGATTGCTAAAACTCCCCTGCACAATGTTTCCTTGAAACTTCATTTCAAAGGTATTTATCATTCCACGCTGCGATGTGGCAAACTGTGCCACAAAAACCGATGTTTGTTTTTTGGGATTGTTTTTTGATGTTTTTTCAAACATTTGGGCAAGCCGTTGTTCTAACGTTCCTTGCTGAAACATCGAAAACGAACCTCCTGACAATTCTGCCATTCTTAATAAATCTTTTTGTGCATTTTGAGATTTACTATCATACATCAACACATTGTAATATACTTGACCGTTTCTAATGGTATTAAAAAATGATTCGGGAAGTTCCAACATATTGCCAAGATTAAGACCTCTACCTATAAAAAAAAGTATCTTAGTATTGTTGGAAGGCGCAATTTGCTGTGCATACGTAGAAACTTCTTCAAGACTTTCAAATAATTGGTTGTCTATAAAAGTGCTATCTGTATTGGGAACAAACTGCTTTGACACCATTTTTTTTAATATTTGAAAATTTCCCGTTGGCTCTGCATTTATGTAACATACGCTACCACTTTTTGGTGGTTTAATTCCATAATAAAGTATATTTATCTTGTCGTTTTCCTTAGCCATGTCTATAATACTATTAAGGCTTGCATACAACTCGTCAAAAATTTTATTTTTTGTAAAAAAATAAGAGTTTTCTATCAAAACAATGTATGTATTGCCCTCATTATCATCTTTTTCTTCGGATACAGACGACAATTTATATTCTATCTTGTTTCCATTTTCAAATATTTCTAAATTAGATGGGATTTGTTCGCTTGTTTCAACAGAAAACCGAACTTTTATCTCAGGAAAACCGCTCTCATCAACATCTCTTACAATTATGCCTTGCGATTGACAAACCGTAGCTATCAACACTAACAATAAAATAACTATATATCTTGACATAATTGTTTTTTAGTTTACAGCTTTGTTAAAATTAGTTTCCTTGCTTGCCTTTATTGTTTCTTTAACCACAAGCATTGTGTCGCGTTGATAATAAAACTTGTTATCAACCACACCTTTAACGCTTACCCAATCGTTTACAACTGGCAAAAAATCGTTGGTAACTACATTAATACGTCTGCCATTTTGTTTAAGAATAAAAAAACTTAAATCCTCAAGTTTTATGGCACTAACAACACGACCTTTTATCTTTACTTCTTTGTCTTTAAACTTGGCTGGATGGTCAACAATTACGGCTATTGGCGTGGTACACGAACACAGCACAACAGACATAATAACCAACAATAGTATTTGCCTAAGTTTCATTTTTACTGACAATTAAGTTTATAATTTTTAACAAAGATAAAAAAAAACACATTATCTTGCAAATAATTTTTTAATGCAATTGTTTTCTCTTTGCAACAAAATATGGAAACTGAAGATATTTAGCAATTGCAGCTGCTTTTTGAGTTAGGTCTACATATTGGCTTGTACCATTTTCATAAAACTCAGATGCAATTTGACAATAACGCATTGTCCAATAATTGAAAGTATTGGCTGGTAACAACTCGCGCCTTACAAGTTCAATATGAGAAAAATAACGTCGTGCTTTGTTTTCGCGCCCATCTCTAAGCAACGCTTGAGAATATATTAGCAGTGTTTGAATATTGTATTCGTCCCAAAGGATCGAAAAACTTTCGTATTTTTCAGACAACACTGCACATACTTCTTCCACAACTTTAAATTTTCTGCACACCGACAAAGTATCAAGTAGAATTAACGAGTTATAATCAAAACTTTTACCATCATTTATCATTGACCTGTAATATTCTTTTGCAAATTGTGCAACATATTGCAAAACAGCTGTTGGTACTTCTTTTTCTATATTTTCGAGATAGATAAGTTGCGCTGCCAGTTCAATAGCATGAATATTTGCTGGCATATCACCACAAGAAAGACTTTTTATTTCTTCATAATATTTGGCAATACCCTGACGACTTTTGTTGAAAAGACTCTGAATAAGTTTTAAAAAACGACCAAAAATCAATTGTGAAGGTTGATTAGCATATTTAAGAAAATATTGTTCAAGTGCATGCCCATAAAATCCATTAAGATTGTCTATATCACAAAAATCCATATAATAATAAGCACGTGCATCGGCATCTTTTGCAAAATGCTCAAGCACTTTATCTCGTTCGTTGGGCTGAAACTTTCTTAATTCTATGCCAACAATATTAACAAGGCGTTTTCCAACATCAGATTTTTCTCCTTCAACCTGAAAATACTCTTTCGCCAACTTAAATATATCTTTTACAAGAGTAATTTGTTTTTCCTTAAACGAATATTTTATTATCCACAATACAATTTGATATTTCAAAACAGGATTTTTATGATAAAATGTGGATACTTTTTCTAATAATTTTTCGGTAAAACCATATTTTCTTAGCCAATGATTAGCCAAAAGAAACTCAAACAAAATACTATGAGAAAATTTTATGTATGTTTGTGGAACAAGAAACTTTCCAATATGTTTGTATTCGTAAATAATACCATCGTCTATAAGATTAGCATACTCATGAGTATAACGTTGAAGAAATATTTCTATGTTGTCTTTAACTGCATAATCAGAGCCAAGCCCATAATTTGAACCTTGGAGTATTTTGTCAATAAGTTCTATATTTTGCGCCCCTTCTGGTGGTTCTATAATTTTGCGTTTCATATATTCACGCAACAAGTCTATATCGCTTATGCTATCGGGACGTGTTTGCGCAAGTGATATGTAGATGTGCAAAAAATATGGTATGCGCGCAATATTAGAAAATCCACCGTGCATAAACATTGCAATATGAGAAAAATCGTAGGCATTGTTGCTCATTAAAACTTGTTCAACTTCTTGCATCTTTAAAGGCGGAACATTGGCAGAAATTCGAGGGTTTGTTGAAAATTCAACATCAAACCAACATTTTTTTAAATTAGCAGACTCGTTAATCATCTTGCACAATCTTGACCAAAGGTCTGGACGTGCGGTAAACACCATTTTTATATATTGTTGACCACTATTGGCGGCAATAACACGCACAATGTTTTCAAGTAGGTGAATACGACCATTTTGTTGCAATTCATTAAGACCATCAAAAAAAATTACCATACGGCCACACATGCTTTCTGGATTACGATCAAAATAATCCATAAACGATTTGTTGACAGAATATCCAAGCAACGACAGCAAAAATTCTTCAATATCAAACTCGCTGCTTTTCAAATCTGTTATTACTGCACAATCTATTAACCATACAATATCATCTTGATATACAGCATTATCGCAAAGAAAATAATCATAAACCAAACTGGCTACAATTGTAGATTTTCCATACCCACCAGGAGCAATAAAAGCCGTGGCTGTTTTATCCGAGTCCATAAACTTTTCAAATTTCTGACCAGCAAACTTGCGTCTAACTGTATTTTTTAGTTCAACGCCCATTCTCGATGTTATGGAATAGTAATTTCGCAAAGAAATTAACCTTGCTTTTCTCTGAATTTGCAACCAAACTTCTTTTGATTTTATGTCTTGCTCACGGTCTTTTTTGGCAGAAACAAAAGCCTCAAAATCGGCAAAACCAACGTATGCCGACAAAGAATTAAGTGTATATTTTGAAGGATTGAACGATGAATTAACCAAATTCCAAAGCCGCTTAATTGTGGTTTGACTTATCTTTGCGCCTGTTTTTTCAAACACCACATCCGACAATAACACACAATCCTTTGCGTACATAACTCTACCGCCGAACTTTTTTTCTACAGCGCATCTCAATAGTTCAATATCCTCTTTTTCAAAATTTTCCAAAGCCGTAGTTTATACAAAATCAGCGGTAAATTTAAATGTTTTTTACATAGACAAAAAAAAATTTCAATTAATATCCAAAATATCTTTTCAAAATCTGTTTTTTTTAACCTTTATAAAATAACTTGCGCCTTAAGTAGTATAGCAAACTTAGAAATATCTTGATGGTCTAAATACGTTAACCGCCATACGCCATCAACTCTAAAAAATTTAAATATATTCTCTATTCCAACACCACACTCCAAGTAAGGCTTATTAACATTGCCAAGAGTTGTTGGGAAATCAAACAATGCATTTTCGCGGCTATTTTTTTCAGAAATTTCTCCAACAAGCCCCTTTGCATAAGCAATTTCGCGCCATTTTAACTTACGCATTAACGGTATTCTATTTAAGAAAAAGCCATTAAAATGATGTTCCAACGTTGCTGACAGGTATGTATCGGAAGCAAATTCATAGAGATTCATCAAGTTAAAAGCATAGGAATCAAACACATAAGTTTCGTTACCTTCGTGCAACTTTAACAACGGAAAAGGCAATGTGCCAATTATTTTGCCACATTCAATTATCCATTTTAACCTTCCTATTGGATTTATAGGTTGCATTTGGCTAGCTATGGCTATAAAACGATAATAGTTATCGTATTTGCCATCATTATCCCAAACACCAGCCGTTGCAGAAACATCAAAAGTTGGATACTTTGAACCCATACTTGCTCTTAGGAAATCTCCATCAACATATTTTTCATCATAAGCGTAGTGTGTTGTCAACGTAGCTTCGTAACTGGTTATATGTTTAAAATACTTATTTAGGCTTTCGTTTTGAAATGGAATAATTTTACTTGGATAAAGTTTTTTGTATTGCAGATTAATAAAATTACTAAAACCTTGAAAATGCTCATGCTCGTAAGTATAGTCTAACGAACGATTAAGCAACATGTGATCATTGGGCTTACGTTTCAATATTGTGGCAAGTATATTATCTTCGGTAAATGCATTGAGACTTTTTCCAAGTTGCTCATAATCATACTTATACTGAATTTCCATTGTACGCCTCGGATTGCGATTGAGCAGATAAAGAGCTCCTAACCCATATTTTAACTTTTCATCTTTTAAACCGTATGCCACATATCCATTAAACCTAACATCGCTACTAAACTTTAAACTTGTGCGACCGCCAACACGAAACCGACATCCTTCTATAGGATTGCTACTAAAAGTTTTGAAATAAGGACCGTATTCAAACCAACCTTTTGTTACCCAATATCCACCAATAAGCATGTTAACAGTGTTGGTTATAGTATGAAAAATTGGCACCTCTTTTATTGAGTCAACCATTTGGTAAATGTTTTGCTCTTTTTGCGAAAGTTTTTCGTGTCGCGCGGCATTCCAATAAGCAGTATCACGATTTATTGCACCTTCCTCAACTATTGACTCGGTTGAAGCCGCAGAAGTAAATGTATTTTCGGGAAAATCAGGATTTATTTCTATGTTTCTACGCGTCATTGTTCGCCGACCAAACAATCCCATGGTATTGTCGGTAAGATTAAAATCTAAAAATAGTTCCTCTTTTTCAAGAAACCAAATACTATCGGTATATTTATACTCTTGAGTTACAATGAGATTGTTAATATAGTTGAGATTAACATCTTTACTCATAGTTGCTTTTACCTTTTTAACAGCCCAAGTAGAGTCGTTAATCCACAATTCTCCAGTAAAGGTAAATTCTTGTTTTCTTTTGGGTTTAAACGATAAATGATAAATATATTTACCCGTTTCGTCGTATAAACTATCAAGAAGATAATATTTATAGTTTAGTTTCCAATAATCCGACACAGGTGAAACAAAATCGTGTCCAAACGCTGGTATGTAGTTATCATAAATATTTACATCAACGTACATTTGTCCCGTATATTGCGACAAACTCGAACGTTCCACCCCTGAAATGCGACTTGCCTTTATCACTTCTTTCATTTTTTCTGGCGATGACTTATGATATACATCAGAAAGGCTTTCGGTTATAAAAACTGGTAAATAAACCTTGCCTGTTTCGGCGGAAGTGTCGGCATAATTAAACACAAAATCAAAGTTTTTTAATATTTTTTTTTCGCCCCACTGCTCCTTAACATTGTTAATATCAAGCTCCATTTTGTTATAAACCTCATATTTATAACTTTGAAATCTATCGGGGTTGTTCTTTTTTCTATTAGCTTCTACATTACGCATTATTCGCCATGCTGGATTTTCGCCAGGATGAACAACAATTTCGTCCATCTCGTATGTTTCGGGATCAAGCTGAATATCAAGTTCTTGAAAAGCATCTCGTTGGATTTTCATACTAACAGGAATGTAGCCTACCATAGAAAAAGAAATGGTATCACAAGGTATCTTAGTTTGTAAAAAATACTTTCCATCAAAGTCGGAAATTGTTCCCACGGTAGTTCCCTTAAAACTTATGTTTACAAATGGTAGAGGTTCACCTGTGGAGACATCTGTTATTGTACCACGTACTTTTGTTTGTCCATAAAGTTCTGCCGCACAAGATATTAGTATTATGATTAATACAAGTTTTGTTAATTTGTTCATATCGCGTTTTGGTTATTTGGTGCGGCGCAAAATTAATATTTTTTTGCAATACTTTTTTCTAAATTTGTTAGATTTACACTATTTAACAATTGTTTAACCCAACTTCATTTTTAAATAATCTTTTTTTGCAATAAAAAATTATACCATGCTTAAATAATTGAGAAATCAGAAATTATAATTTGATAACACAATTAACAAACTCTGACAAACAATAAAAGGTTGTCTCTAAAATGGAAACAACCTTTTATTTATCTACTTAAACTGTTACATTAGATAATTGTGCAACCAGAACAAGGTTTCAGTTGTTTAAAAAAGTCGTTACCTTTGTCATCAACCAAAATAAATGCAGGGAAATCTTGAACTTTGATTTTCCAAATTGCTTCCATTCCAAGTTCGGGATATTCAACACATTCTATTGATTTTATGTTGTTTTGAGCCAAAATAGCAGCCGGTCCGCCGATAGAGCCGAGATAGAATCCGCCATGCTTTTTGCAAGCGTTTGTAACGGCTTCGGTTCTGTTTCCTTTTGCAAGCATAATCATTGAGCCGCCATGGTCTTGAAACTCGTCAACATACGGATCCATTCTGTTTGCTGTTGTAGGACCCATTGAGCCACAAGGCATTCCTTCGGGAGTTTTAGCAGGTCCTGCGTAGTAAATCGGATGGTCTTTCATGTATTGCGGAAGGTCTTCTCCTGCATCAAGTCTTGCTTTGAGTTTTGCATGTGCAATATCGCGTCCAACGATGATTGTGCCGTTGAGCGATAGACGTGTTGCAACGGGATATTTTGTAAGTATTTTACAAACTTCGCTCATTGGTTGGTCGAGGTCGATTTTTACGGCGTTGCCTTCGCCAGCGTTGCGAAGTTCTTCGGGGATAAGTTCGGTTGGATTGTCGTCCATTTTTTCAATCCAAATACCGTCTTTATTGATTTTGGCTTTGATATTTCTGTCAGCAGAGCAACTTACTCCAAGACCAATCGGACAACTTGCGCCATGTCTTGGCAGACGTATTACTCTAACATCGTGAGCCATATATTTTCCACTGAACTGTGCGCCAAGACCAATTTTGTATGCCTCTTGAAGAAGTTCTTTTTCGAGTTCAACATCGCGGAAAGCACGTCCTGTTTCGTCGCCTATTGTAGGCAGCGAATCGTAGTAGTGTGTTGAAGCGAGTTTTACGGTAAGAAGGTTCTTTTCGGCTGACGTTCCGCCAATTACAAATGCAATATGGTAAGGAGGACAAGCCGCTGTGCCAAGCGATTTCATTTTTTCTACCAAGAAAGGTACAAGAGTGCCGGGGTTTTGGATTCTTGCTTTGGTTTCTTGATAAAGGTATGTTTTGTTTGCTGAACCGCCGCCTTTTGTTACCATAAGAAATTTGTATTCCATACCTTCTGTTGCTTCGATGTCGATTTGTGCGGGGAGGTTGCAACGTGTGTTTTTCTCTTCATACATCGAGAGAGGGGCGTTTTGAGAGTAGCGTAGATTGTCTTGTGTGTATGTGTTGTAAACACCTTTGGCAAGATATTCTTCGTCGCAGAATCCTGTCCACACTTGCTGACCTTTTTCGCCATGGATAATGGCTGTACCTGTATCTTGACAAAGAGGAAGTTGACCTTTTACCGATACTTCGGCGTTGCGCAAAAATGTTAAAGCAACGTATTTGTCGTTTTCAGAGGCTTCTGGGTCGCGAAGAATTTTTGCAACTTGCTGGTTATGAGAACGTCGTAACATAAATGATACATCGTGAAAAGCCTGTTGCGAAAGTTTTTCGAGAGCCTCGGGCGATACTTTTAGTATTGGTTTGCCTTCAAATTCGCTTACCGAAACGCCTTCTTTTGAAAGAAGATAATATTCTGTTTCGTCTTTGCCCAACTGAAACATTGGGGCGTACTTAAAATCTGGAATGTTTGCCATATTTTTTATGTTGACTGTTTGTTAATATGTCTGCAAATTTATATTTTTTTTGTAAACCATAAAAGTTATAATAAAAATTATTTTTTCTGGGTTAGTTATAGCAACAACCAAGTTAGTGATAACAAATTTCTTTAACTATAAAATACCAAAAATAACAACACAATAACCACTTTATTATATTTTTTTTACTTTTGCCAAAAATAAGTAAAAAAATGAAAAAAATATTCTTAGTTTTATTTTTGGTTATGAGCATTGGCGTATGTTTTTCGCAAGAAACAACGCAATGTCCAACCGATCCCTACACACGAATTGGCAAATTGCCAAACGGACTTACCTATTACATTAGACACAACGAAAAACCTGAAAATCAAGCATGTTTTTATATTGCCCAACAAGTGGGTAGTATGCAAGAAGAAGACAATCAACGCGGACTTGCACATTTTCTCGAACACATGGCTTTTAACGGAACAGAAAACTTTCCCAAAAAACGCATTATAGATATGCTACAAGAAAATGGAGTAAATTTTGGAGGAGAATTAAACGCATACACAAGTTTTGACGAAACCGTTTATAACATAGACAAAGTTCCAACAAACAAAAATTCTTGGCTTATTGATTCTTGCCTTATAATCCTAAGTGATTGGAGCCACAGATTAACTCTCGATAATAAAGAAATAGACAACGAACGAGGAGTAATCCATTCGGAATGGAGAATGCGTACTGGCGCAAATTACAGAATGCTTGAACGCTCACTTCCAAGTCTTTATCCAAACAGCAAATATGCTCACCGTATGCCAATAGGCATAATGGATATTGTGGATAATTTTCCGTACAAAGATCTTAAAGATTACTACAAAACATGGTATTATCCTCATCATCAAGGAATTATTGTTGTTGGCGATGTTGATGTAGTAGAAATAGAAGAAAAAATAAAAAAATATTTCGGAAATTTTGAAACACCAGACAACGCACCAAAAAGACAATTTTATCCCGTACCCGACAATGATAAACCAATTTTTGTTGCAGAAAAAGACAAAGAACAAACCCGCAACCTTGTTTATCTAATGTTTAAAACCGATCCTGTAAGTTTTGAACAAAAAAACACGCTCGACTACATTCTCATCGACATTGTAACAAGCCTTGTTTCGCAAATGACCGATGATCGCTTTAACGAACTAATGCAAAATCCCGATGTTCCATTTGTTCAAGCAGGAGCAGACATATCAAACTACCTTGTTTCAAAAACCAAAGATGCATTTGAATTTCAAGCTGTTGCAAAAGATGGTAAAGAAGCAGAATGTCTACAAACACTTATGCGCGAAGCTCTAAGGATAAAAAAATATGGATTTTTAAACACCGAACTTCAACGCGCTAAGGCGGAATATGTAAGTTCTATGGAACGACTTTTTAGCAATAGAACAAAACAAGACAACAAATTTTACATCAACCGTTGCCTAAGAAATTTTCTCGACAATGAACCCCTACTATCAATAGAACAGCAATATAAATATGTTCAAGCATTTATGCCAACTATTACATTACAGATGGTAAACGCCATTGCACAAAAAATAATAACAAACGACGGAAAAAATCTTGTTGCTTTAATAATGCAGGCAGAAAAAGATGGTACGTCATACATTAACACCACCCAAATGCAACAAGCAATTAACGCAGCCGTAGCTGAAAACATTACCGCATACGTGGATAACACCAAAAACGAACCATTAGTAACAGACAACATTTCATTAGGAAAAATAAAAAACATCATCACCAATAGCGATGGCTTTGATACCGAAATTTGGACACTTGCCAACGGTGCTAAAGTGGTGATAAAAAAGACTGATTTTAAAGATGATGAAATACTTTTTGATGCCATACGTTTTGGAGGTTCAAGTATTTTTGATGTAGATGAAAATAATCTTGCTAATGTTAAGTTGTGTAGCAACATGGTTAATAACCAAGGACTTGGAAACTTTAACCTCAACGAATTATCTAAACATTTGGCAGGTAGTCAGTGTAATGTAAGCCCTTATTTACAAAATACTGTACAAGGTTTTTCTGGACATACCACTCCAAACGATTTGGAAACAATGTTACAGATGCTATATCTCTATTTCACAAACGTCAATACTGACGAAAACGACTACCAAGCTTTTGTAACACAACAAAAAAACTCAATAAAAAACCGAACAGCAAATCCTCAAGCAGTATTCTCCGATTCTCTAATTAACGCACTTTTTAACAACAACATACGTAAAAGGTCGTTAACATCAGCCGACTTAGAAAAACTTGACAAAAACACTATGTTTTCTATGTACAAAAAACTATACGAAAACCCAGCATCTTTTACTTATTTCTTTGTTGGAAACATCGACACAGAAAAACTTAAACCTCTGGTTTGTAAATACATTGGCAACTTTAAGAAAAACAAAGAGAAAAATCCAACTTTTGTTGCAGGACGACAAGAATTTTATCAAGGTAAAAAAGACTTAATATTTACTCGCAAAATGGAAACCCCACAAGCACTAATCTACGATTACCTATACACAAAATCTGATTTTACTGCCAAAAACGTTGTTGTAGCACAATCGGCAGCAAAAGTGCTTGGCGAAATGTTTTTCAACGAAATACGCGAAGAAAAATCCATAGCATACAACGCTGGTGCATACAGCCAATTTGGACATTCTGAACAATTAGGGAAAGGCGACGATATAATAATATTTGCATGCCCCGTAAAACCAGAACACGCACAAGAGGCACAAGAAATAATGTATCGCATTTTAAAAACCGTTGCCAATGATGGATTTGACGTTTCTCTATTGGATAAAGCAAAGGAATACTTTATTAAACATTATCAAGAAACCCTCAAAAACAATAATTATTGGCTCGAAGTGATAAAAGATTGGCATATTTACAATACAGATATACACTCTCAATTTGTAGAAGTTGTAAATTCAACAACTGAACAAGACATCAAAAACTATTGCCAACACCTACTTAATAACTACAACCACGTTAATGTTATGATGTTGCCGGAATAAAAAAAACTAATATTAAAGATGAACATTTTATACGATTATCAAGCATTTTTTTATCAAACACATGGCGGAGTATCTAATTGCTTTGCCCAACTACTCGACAACATGCCTTCAACAGTAAATTTTACTGTCGGAGTAAAAGAATGTGAAAATGTACATCTTATAAATAAGGAATTCTGCCCGAAAATAAAACCAATACCCAAAATCCTTAAAGGACTAATGTCGCAGTTTAAATTTTCGGGCGGAGGATTCCTCTATCGCAATGCAAAAGGCGGGATTAAAATGAAACTCTCATCGCGACACCGCAACCGTAAATACTGCATTGAATTGCTAAAAAGCAGAAAATTCGACGTTTTTCATCCTACATATTACAGCGGCTACTTTTTAAACCACATTGGCAAAACTCCATTTGTAATCACTATTCACGACATGATTCACGAACTATACCCAAACTGTTTTGGATTAGACGGAAAAATGATAGTTGCACAAAAAAAACAACTTGCACAAAAAGCAGCCCACATAATAGCCGTGTCGCAAAACACCAAAAACGACATTATAGACATTCTTAAAATACCAGAAAGCAAAATTTCGGTTGTATGGCACGGCGCACCAGAAAATCCTGAACCAACTACAAACCCAAAACCAATAGTAGAAGGTCGCTATATTCTTTTTGTTGGCGCACGCAAAAACTATAAAAATTTTGCACCTTTTGTAACGCAATTTGCAAAAATAGCAGCCGAACATAAAGATTTGCGCCTTGTTTGTACAAGTAATGACTTTTCTAAACAAGAAATAGCTTTATTTCAACAACTTGGAATAACAAATCGCGTAGGAAGGATATTTGCGAATAGTAGCGAAATGCAAAATCTATATGCCAATTCGCAATGTTTAGTATTTCCTTCGCTGTACGAAGGCTTCGGAATACCAATTCTCGAAGCCTACAAAGCACAATGCCCTGTATTGCTAAACAAAAAAAGTTGTTTTCCAGAAATTGCTGGCGATGCCGCAATATATTTTACAATGGACGAACAAAAAAACGATTTTTACGAAGTAATGACAAATTTTCTAAACTACACACCACAACAACGACAAAAACTCATTGAAAATCAAAACAACCGATTAAAACTATTCTCGTGGAAAAATTCCGCACAAAAACTTACCGAAATATATTCTGGCTTGTTATAACATAAAGTATTAATATAAGTAACAATTGCTAATAAATTAATTTTAAACCAAATTGCTATAACAAAAATATTAACTACAAAGGAATATTTTTGTGGTATTAGAATGTTTTTTCTAATTTCGCACAAAAAAGTAAATAACAATGATTACATTATGAAAACCAACATTTTTATAGTTACCATTATAAAAAAATTCTTGGCATTAACATTGCCAGCGACATTAATTTTGAGTTGTAACTCCGCCAACAACTCTGATTCCACAAACCAAGAACAAACAACAAACCAATCCAAGGAGCAACAAAACATAACACAACCACCAGCACAAACCCCAAAACCAAACGTTGAAAGAATAAACGACAAATCAATTTACACTGCATTTTATAGCCCAAAAAATAAAAAATGTAAAGTCTATAAAAATAAAGAATTGCTATACAACTTCGATTGTAACCAACCAATTAGAAAAATTAGAGCAAAAAATGGCAAAACCTACATGGCAACAACCACAATTTGCGACGAAAATACTCAACAACCAACATCTCCCGCTCAAATATTTTGCAACGGAACAAAGTTATTTGAATATCCAAAAAATTTTAAAATTGCAGACTTCTTTGTTGACGACAACAATAAAATTTACGCAATAGGCAACATGTATTCAAAAGACTTTGACAAACAACCCGTTGTTATTATACAAAACGAATCAACAATAGACACTTTACTCAACGAACAAAACTACTCTGGCGAATTAATAAGCATCTATTCAAACGATGTTTATGCAGTATGCAGCAATATAGACGACGATGGCGTTGGTGAGTCTAAAATATTCAAAAACAACAAATTACTTTATAAAATAAGCGGCAATGTTTACAACCTCGCGCCACTTAAAAACCAAATTTACAGCATAGCATACGTTTTTGATGATGACATGCAAATGCCAATTGGACAACTTTATAAAAACGACCAACCAATAGCGTATTTTGCCGAAGATCAACGCAACAATGGATACATACGCATTAACGGACAAAACTACCAACCATTTCACGACAACTTTGCAATACTTGACAACGACATTTATTTAGAAACCACCGACATACTCAACGACGGAATATCACTAACTTCACTTTGGAAAAACGGCAAACGCCAAAGCACCTTTTCAGGCGACCAAGATGCCATGCCAGAAAATAGCATGTTTATAACCAACTGCCTTTCGATGTGCGGTGGCGAACAAGACATATACCGCGTTTGCGTAGCCAACGATATGGATTTTAGTTTCTCAACATTTTATCTACTAAAAAACAGCACAATTTTTTATGAATTTGTTGGACTAACCGACGACTATTGCTGCGGATTAGCATGGGGAGGCTTTTAAGTTATAGACATTAAATTATTACAAAACATTTTTTTACACCGTAAAAATATGTAATTTTGCATCACAAATATAAACGACAATAAAGAGATGTCTTTTGCTAACAAGTTGATACAGGCTTTTTTAAAACCTAATTTAGAACGTGCCGAGTTTAGTCGGAACTATCCCGACGAAACCCAATTTAAAGTTTTTAACTACCTAATAAAAAAAGCCGCAAACACAGAGTTTGGAAAAAAATATTCATTCAACGAACTACTTGGTATCGGTCCAAGCGAATTTTCACGACGTGTTCCACTATCAACATACGAGGGGTTAAAACCATATATCGAAAGAGTAGCAAAAGGCGAAAAAAACATATTGTGGCCAAACAAAACCAAATGGTTTGCCATGAGTAGTGGCACCACCGACGCAAGAAGCAAATATATACCAATTACCAACGATAGTCTCTACAAATGCCATTTTGAAGTTGGACAACAAGCACTTGCCGTGTTGGGACACAACTACCCAAACAATGCAGCTTTCACTGGCAAAGCACTCGCCATTGGTGGTAGCAGACAAATAAACAAATTGGGCGAAAACGCCTTTTGTGGCGACCTATCAGCTGTTTTAATTTCAAACTTGCCACTTTGGGCTGCCATGAAACGTGTACCAGCTCGCGAAATTGCCTTAATGGAAAGTTGGGACGATAAAATTGAAAAAATGGCTCACGCCGTAATCAAAGAAAACGTAACAAGCATATCTGGTGTGCCATCGTGGACGTTGGTTTTATTTAGAAAAATATTAGAAATAACTGGTAAAGACAACATATCGCAAATATGGCCAAATCTTGAACTTTTTTGGCACGGCGGTGTTAACTTTAAACCATATAGAAGCCAATACGAAAAACTAATTGCAAATCCTCGAATGGTTTATATGGAAACGTACAACGCCAGCGAAGGATATTTTGCATTTCAAGACAACCCAAACTCCGACGACATGTTGCTAATTCTCGATGCTGGCATCTATTACGAATTTATACCCATGTCTGATTTCGATAGTCCAAACCGTCAAGCTATACCACTTTGCGATGTTAAAACAGATGTAAACTACGCAATGGTAATAAGCACCAACGGAGGTCTTTGGCGTTATATAATAGGTGATACTGTGAAATTTACATCTCTACGACCATACAAAATAAAAATAACAGGGCGCACAAAGTATTACATCAACGCATTTGGAGAAGAACTTGTTGACGACAACGCTGCACGTGCAATACGCGTAGCATCCCAACTTGCAAACTGCGACGTTAAAGAATACACCGCTGCTCCTGTTTACATGAACGCCAACGAACGCGGACGACATCAATGGCTAATAGAATTTAACATTCCACCAGACGACATTGATAAATTTGCCCGTGCACTTGATAGCGAACTAAAACGCCTAAATTCTGATTACGAAGCAAAACGATACAAAGATATTTCGTTAACTGGTCCAGAAATAACCATCGCACGCGAAAATCTTTTCTACGATTGGCTTAAAGAAAAAGGCAGGCTCGGTGGTCAAAACAAAGTTCCAAGACTGAGCAACAATCGCAACATTATTGACGAACTTTTGGAAATGAACGCTTAGATTAACAAAAATGATTAGCATTAAAACACAAAAAAAACTTTTGCTAACATTTGTGTTGGGTTTATTAAGTTTTTTTTCCAACGCACAAGAAAAAATTAACTATACTTTTAGTAATAATTTAGATGAACATAGTTATCTGTTTTTTAATGAAAATGATACATCAAAGCTAAGTTTAAAAATAAGAGCTAACACATTCTTTAAAAACAACGAATATTTTGGCGATTTTATAAAAGGTTACACTCTTATTGGCTATATGTTGCAACCAGAATTATTTTATAGACCAATAAAAAAATTAGAAATCTCACTACTTTGGAACGTCTTGCAATATTCTGGCTACGATAAATTTTCTGACTACAAACCATATTTTAGAATAAAATACTCCCCTACACCAAAATTTAGCATAATCATTGGCAGTATGGATGGCAACGTAGCCCACCGACTGATAGAACCAATTTACAATCCTGAACGTTATTTTCTCAACAACATAGAAAACGGATTACAATTCAACTATCAATCAACACATTACAATGGTGATTTATGGCTCAATTGGGAAAAATTTCTACTCTGGAACGACCCATGGCAAGAACGTCTAACAGTAGGACATAAATCGGAATTTTTGTTAAACCCAATGTCAAAAACAAAAGTAAGCATTGCAGGAGAATTTTTGGTTTCTCACCGTGGCGGACAGATAGACCTTTGCGATGACCCTGTTCAAACACTTGAAAACGGCGCAATAGGATTTGAAATAAGACGCACACAAAAAAACGTTTCCTACTCATATTACTCTAAATTTGCTCAATATCACGCCATTGACCCAACACCAGACGTACCTTATATCGACGGTTATGGTATATACAACAAGTTGTTTATAAAGTTTTACAATTTCGGATTTATATGCGGCCATTGGTGGGGAGATATGTTTATGAATTTTAGAGGCGACCCATTATTTTCGTCGCAAGCCATATTTGCCGAAAACAACAAAAACAAACGCGCCATTTTGTTCAACGAATTATTCTACGCTCAAAAAATTCATGGCATTTTCAGTCTAAAAGCCAGCGTAAATACATATTACAACTTATATAACGGCGACCTTGAATACGCTTATATGTTAAGTTTTGTGTTTAACCAAATATTCAGCCTATCAAAAAAATAAAACCAATGAAAAAAATATTTCACCTTATATTATTAACGCTTTTAATTACAGCCTGCACCCAAGAAAATATTCCAACTAATACTTGCAATTACACCGTATTGCTAAAAAAAGAATATTTTGTCAACAACAACGAATTTCTTGCATCTGACAGCGCAAAAGTAACATTAAAAATAGCAAACGAAATTTATGAGCGTTACACCGACTCGATGCTAACAGCCAATTTTACAACAATAAAAAGCGGAACAGCCTTAGTAACAATAGATTACCCAAATTTTTGCATTGTAAAATACAAAATAACTTTGCCCGATGAATCATCGCTTAGTTCGCAGATAAATTTGCTACCAAAAGAAGGCGAATTTGCAGCTATATTAAAAGGCGAATTGCAAACCACTGGCGGAAAAACAATTACAGAACCGTTAAACATAATTGTTACACCAGCCGACAGCATAAAAAACTATGTATCGGGACAAAATATCTACGATATTTATATCGAAAATTTTAGCCGTAGCACCATAAAATCAGCGTCAGGCTCGTATAACATAACCCTACCAGCAACCTCAAATGGTACAAAATACATAATCAACGCCGACGGTTTTATGCAAAATGGCACTGCATACGAATTCAACTGCGATACAATTACCTTATTTAGCGGCAAAACAACAGTTAAAAACTTAATTTACAAATAAATAGTTACGAAAATTTTTCTTTTCCAAGCCAAATTCTTATTCTTCGCTTAAAAGATTTCCAAATAAATTTAAAATTACCATAGCGAAGGTTAAGAAACAATGCTTCAAACGATTGACCAATTTTTATCAACGGACTATCCCACGCATTGGCTTTGTATTTGCGTTTCCAATAGCCAACTTCCTCAATTACGTAATGTGGGTGAACAAGTGGAAATTCGAGTTGATGTACTGGCATTGTCATTATCCTACGCATACGACGTGGCATTGTTTTCAAGGACGAAAAATGTGTGGAATCGTCAGATGCACCAATATTTTTTATCAAATTTTTTTTCGGCATAACAGCCATTCCTGAATTAAACAACATACAAGCCCAAAATACACTTTCAAATTGTGGTTTACCACTATCACGATGGTCTTGACACATTTTTATAAAATCTTTACGATAACCACGTTGTTTTATAAGATTTGTAAGCTGTTTTACGGCAAAATCATCGTTCAAAAACGAATATTCACCGTCCCATTGCGAAACAACACGGCTCCAACTTGCCCATCCCCAAATAGAAAATGCAGATGTAAAAAAATAACTATAAGGCATATAGGGAGTTTCCTCATCAACATTAAACCCAGCAACCATTGTAATACGAGTGTCATTTTCGTAACGGTCGAGCATTTCTTTACAAAACTTAAAAAAAGATTGATCGGGCAATACATCATCTTCAATAACAATACATTTGTCGGTGTTGGAAAAAGCCCATCGATGAGATGTAAATCCAGCAGTCATACAACCAAGATTTTTTTCTTGATAGTTTCTGTAAACTTCGCATTGCCAATCAATATTTTCGGCTATTTTGCGACATTGCTCCATACGCGGCACATCTTTTTCGTTGCGAGGACCATCTTGAAACAGAAATAGGCGCGAAGGACGTGCTTGCCTAACAGCATCAAATACCTTTTCGAAAGTTTCGGGACGGTTGAAAAACAACATTAATACAGAAACATCTATATTGGCTGGTGGAAGATTAGTGTTTTGCATTTATTTTTAGTTTAACGATTTATTTAAAAAGTCTAACGATTTTTGTTTATCTAAAGGATAAAGTTTTTCAAAAAACTGATAATCAACATTATATAGTGTATCAACATCTAAATTCGCCAACTGTTCTGTTGTTACAAGTCTATCATTAAGATGGTATCTCAAGAGAATAGATTTTATACGCGAAATTCCACCCTTTGTATGTTCTAAAACAACAAACGGCAGACGGTGAATAATAGAAAAAGCCACGCCATGAAACGAATCTGTTATTACGGCATCCGCAGTAGAAAACGCCTGCACCCATTTTTCTGGAGATGGATACACAGAAAAATCAAATTTGTATATTTTCGCGTATCGCTTTTCTTTTACATAAAATAAATCAACGTTATTTTTGCTTGCAAAAACATCAAGAGCGTTTTTTACTTTGTTATCGTTATTAATAAAATAACAGAAGATTCCTGCTTTTCTTTTTTGGGCTGAATTATAAAATTGTGTGTAAAAATTTTTGTCTAATAGCATTGTTGGGTCAAGAACTTGCGTTGCATCAATTCCCCATTGCTTTTTTACAATATCAACGCCATCGGACTCTCGCACCGATATTGCATTGATTTTTTTTACCAACATGGATATTTCCTCGTTCAACTTTCTGTCGCTACACTCCCAAATGTTTTTGCCAAATGACGCTCCATAAACTATACGTTTGCAGCCATCAGCAACAAAATCGAAAAAATAGTTTTTTTCTACTTTTTTTATAAATTCCATTCTCCAAACTTGGTCGCTCCCCACTACAACTGCATCAAATTTTTTTGCAACATCAACAAGTTGTTTTGGCGATGTAATATAATCTGTTAATGAAATATATTTTCTTACAAACTCAAACTGCTTAACATACAACACATTACGACAAAACATATTATACATACGACTAACGATTCCATCCGTTGCTTTGTCTTTTCCTCTATCGATAAAAACAACAGAATGTCCCATTTGACATAACACACTTTCAAGAGCAATTGCCTGCATTATTCCACCATAATTATGATGAAATGGTAATGTTAGTATTCCAATGTTCATTTTTTCTTCAAAATTTTGTTTTTTAACTCTATCAACCAAATGAACAGACCCTTAAAAAGGGGATAACGACGATATTTCTTTTTAAGCCATCTATCGGAATTTTCGTTTAGATTGGCAAAAAACTCTGCACGAAATCTGTTTTCTTGTGGGGATGATAGCAAACTCGGATTATATTTAGCTGCAATTGAAATGTCGAACTTTTGTTTACGACAATTACTAATGGAATTAAAAATCTCATTACCTTTTTTAGAATGAACAATAACAAAACTTGTCCCATTTTTGTCATAAAAATCTGGCATTATTCGCCAAACACTCCAAAAATCAGCGGCTGTAAAATCTGAAATACGATTTACATCTCTAAACTTGCATTTATGGCACGATGGACGAAGACATGTATCATGATTAAAAAGTTGAAGAAAAACATCGTTATCGGTTGACACACAATATTCTTTGCCATTTTTAAATTTAAACATAAGTGAATATTTTTCCCAACCAAAATATTTGCGTCTCGAATAAACAGTTTCTACCTTAGAACTATTTTTTTTCTCAACGTATTTGATATATATTTCCCAAACTTTTGGCGACGGAACACCATGACAAATAAAATCCATTGTATAGAGGTTGGCGTAATCTTTTTTCAAAAAAGAATGGAGTCCATTTATTTGGCATGGCGTACCTGTAAACAATACTTTTTCGCCATTTTTTAGCAACTCTTTACACCGAGAAAAACTATTACCAATAGAACTTTGCACATATTTGCTGCCTTGCATTGGCTCCAATTGTGCTTTTGTAGTTGCTTCTATGTGAACGGCTGTTTGATTATCGCCAAATACACAACCAAAAACATGACCACCGTCTTCTACTATTTTTTCCGACAAAGCACTAAAGAAAGCACCGCTCGAACTGTTAAATCTTTTTTGAGCGTTATTGTTTATAAAAGCATAACCAACACGCTGATAATCTGTTGGTTGAGTTTTCCTCAAAATAGGACATACAGAAACACACAACTCACAATTGGTACATTTTTCACGTTCTACAAAAGGATAACTAAATCCTTCATCATCAGGCTTTAGCACAATACATTTTTGTGGGCAGATGTTTTCGCATGCGTAACAACCACAACAATCGCTTTTTTGGTTTAGTTTTATCATATTATATTTGGCAAATATGTGGCAACATTTCGTGTCCACGCCTTTATCAATCGACAAAGTTAATCTATTTTGGTTAATTAGGCAAGGATTTTTTTACTTAAAGCCTTCCATCAATAAGTTGCTTAGCAAAAAAACTTTTTACATCATAAACTACGCCATTTGAAATGCGCAAAAATTTTCGAGGATTAAGCCCAACAAATTGGCTATGCGATACAGCAAGTATAACAACATCAAACTCTTTTTCAAGATGTTGGATATTGTTACTTAAAATTTTAAATGAAAACACTTTTTCGATTTTTTCTACATCGACGTATGGGTCAAATACTGTGATATCGTTGGTGTATTCTTTAAGTGTTGATATTATGTCGATTACCTTGGTGTTTCGTATATCGGCACAATTTTCTTTAAATGTGAAACCAAGCACAAGAATCTTTGAATCCTTTACCAAAACACCCTTCTTGTTCATTAATTTAATAACTTGATTGGCTACATAATCTCCCATACCATCGTTGAGCCGACGCGCTGCTGTCATTATGCGAGGCATAACTCCATAAACCTGAGCTTTTTGAATAAGATAGTAAGGATCTACACTTATGCAATGTCCGCCAACAAGACCGGGGTTAATGTCTATAAAATTCCATTTAGTAGCAGCAGCCTTCAAAACATCGGACGTATCTATGTCCATAGCGTTAAAAATCTTTGCTAATTCATTCACAAAAGCAATATTAACATCTCGTTGTGTATTTTCTACAATCTTAGCAGCTTCGGCTACTTTTATCGACGGGGCTTTATACGTGCCATTTTTCAAAACGCTATTATAGACCATATCAACAAAATCGGCAACTTGTGGGGTAGAGCCTGACGTTATTTTTTTTATTTTTTCAATAGTATGAATTTTGTCGCCAGGATTTATTCTTTCGGGCGAATAGCCAACAAAAAAATCTTGGTTTAGTTTCATTAGCGATGTTTTTTCTATTTCGGGAATACATTCTTCTTCGGTAACTCCCGGATAAACAGTGGATTCGTAAACTACAACATCATTTTTTTTAACAACGCTTCCAACCGTTCTACTTGCCATAAGTAATTGACTTAAATCGGGACGGTTGTATGTATCTACGGGCGTAGGAACTGCAACAACAAAAAAATTACATTTTTTTATATCCTCAACACAAGATGTGCATCTAAAATCATTTTTTAATGCTTTATTCAAATCTTCGCACGATACTTCGCCCGTCTTATCAAATCCACCATTAATCTCCCCTACCCTATGGTTGTTGGTATCGTAACCAATGGTTAGATATTTTGACGAAAAAAGCACCGCCAATGGCAATCCCACATAACCAAGACCAACTACTGCTATTTTTAAATCTTTTATATTGCTAAGACACACTTTATATATTATTTTTCCCAAAAATAAAATCAATGCCTATTCAAAAAATTTCAATCCGAAAGTGCATTTTTGGATTGTGGATTTCGCTCGATGTATTGCTTGATTGTGGTTTTTGTGATTATCCTCATAGTATAGTGGTGTTAGTGATTTGCAAAGATAAAATATGGTTTTGGATTGTGCAAATTTATTTTCCTCCCTTTATCATCTCAAACAGCCTTCCCACCATCTCTGCCTCGCTTGCATCCTTGTCCAA
>CALFIU010000101.1 GCA_937877455.1 uncultured Bacteroidales bacterium | reverse complement strand
CCATCTACAAGCACACCCATATCTTCACGTTGGAAGAGATTTTGCCAAATGCCTGTAAATGTTTCTTTAAGCGCGTTTATTTTATATTCAAGAGAGTTTGTGATGATGTCCATTTCGCGATCAGCCGCGCCAGCTGAATTAGACATGACATCTAACGCTTTTTCAACTTGCTCAAAATTGCTCAAAATGGCAGCACCAACTTGGGCGCGAGTCTTGCCGAACAGCTTCTCAAGAAGATTGGCTTGGCTCTTATCGGACAATTCATCCCAAACTTCAGCAACTTCTCTAAGAACTTGCGTAGTGGACTTGTAAGTATCAGCGTCCTGCATTATGCTGACTTTACCATTTGTTAGTTCGTAAACATCGCCTTTTATGTTTACAAGTTCATCATCAAGTTCTTCTGTCTCTTCATTCATTCCGCGAATTCTCATGGAAATCGTGCGGAGAGCATTGCCAACTTTGCTGCTATCTTGTACAATCTCTGTACCAGCGGTAATTAATGCAATAGTTTCATCTAATGAATTATTTGCAACTGCCATAGCGGAAGATGAGTTCTGTAAGGCAGTCATGATATCTTCATTGGTTAATGCAAAACCATTCAGTCTGTTACTTTCGGTTAACCCTACTGACCAATAAATAATTATTGGCGGTTAGTCATTTCTGGCTAACTCCCACATTTCATTTTTAGATTATCGTGTGGCGATCATGTTTTATCACATGAAAGTTCCTTTCGGAAGTTCGGACTGTATATAACATCTCGATATGAGATGGATAGCTTAAACATACATGTTACCATGTATGTCTGGCAGTCTCTACGGATAAATTATATTCATTATCTTTTCCTTAATTTCATCTGGTGTCATTGTGTAATCAAATCTATATAAAATAATATCATTATTTTTGCAGTAATTGTCTTTTAACGAATCCCGTTCTTTTGTTTCTATGAAACCAATTTCACCGTCAAACAGTTCTCTTGGTTCAAAATGTTGTATTCCGTCAAATTCAATTAGACATAATAGTTTATCATCACGAAAAATGGCAAAATCAAAATATAAAGGATAGTTCTTATTACTTTTACAATTATCAAACGTGTACTGTTCTATATAATCAACGTTATATGTTTTAAGGATATTTGATATAAATAATTCATTTGATGAACGCTTTAAACATCCACATGACCTAACATGCCCATTCAAAATTCTTGCTGGAATATCATAAAAGTGATTTCCGCATCCGCATTCACATTCCCATATCCACTGTCCAATTTCGTTCTTTTTATATTTCTTGATGATTTTAACACCATAAGCCGATATTTCGTCTGTATGGTCTACATCATTTGATAATGACGCTTGTTCACGTTGCAAGCATCCACACGACTGTGTGTGACAGCTTTGCACATCGCTTTTTCTTAATCTTACAATATTACCACAATCGCATTTACAAACTACCATCGGTGGATTATTACTCCAATCGGTTTCAAGAACAGTTAGTCTGCCGAATTTCATACCATCAATTTCCTTTCCGCAACTTTTCCTTATATATTCTTTCTTTCCACATCCGCAAGAATGTATTTCAGATTTCCCAAGGCTATAAGCTGTACGGATACATTCATTTCCACATTCACATTTACATAAACACTTAGTTCTTCCAGTTCCGTTGTAGTTATAAAGCATTTTGATAACTGTTAATTTGCCAAATTTCATTCCTGTTAAATCTTTCTTTTCCAAATAAAAAATCTCCTCGTTATAGAGAAGATAATGAATATAAAATCTTTCCTCGGTCTTATCCATCTCTGGACTTTAACCGATATAGCTATCTGCTGAAATATTTTCATATTTCCATATGTCACCATATGTTTAGGCAATATATTTACCTACGGCATTAACTTTAGACATCACGCCATCAAGTACATCATCAGCTTCAATGCCAAAGGCTTTCATTGTGCTGACAAGTGAACTGGTGGCAAAATCAACAGACATTCCCGGAGATATCGCCGCAAACTGTGATGACAGCTTGCTCATCGTTTGCGAATCTTGTAAGCTATATCCTAAACGCGACCAATCCGCAGCACCCTGAATAATCTGTTGCGTTGTTGTGCCATACTGCTTTGCGATATTATTCGCTTCTTTATAAAACTCATTCAACTGCTTTGGCGTAGCAGTAGAAGTCTTTTGTAAATCAACAAGTGCCGTGTCCAGTTCAACGACTGTCTGCACACCTTGTTTCAATTCATTAAATACGCGATAAAGGCTCACATAAGAAGCCGCGAATCTCGCAACACTTCCCAAAGACGAAGTGAAAGAATCTGCGAAAGTCTTTCCAACATTTCCTGCCGCTCTTGCTTCAGATTGCAACAGTCTAAATTCTTCTCTAATCTGTCTTACGCCAGCGCCATCCTGATTGTTTATCGCCGTACTCAACCTTGTTTGTAAATCACTTAATTGATCGCCATAAACGCGAACAGCTTTAGAATTATTACGCGCCCAAGCAGTCATCTGATTTCCAAACGTTCTCGCCGTTGTTTCGTTAAACTGATTTTGCTGTCTGGTCAGATCTCGCATGTTATTGCGGATATTCACAGTCAGCCTATTTGTTTGCCTTTCAATTTGGTTTACAGTCTGCGTGGCATTTATTTGTTGCATACCACTATTGACCGCATTTACAAACTGACCAGCGAATTGCGCACCAGCATTCCCACCTTGATTTTGCATTTGTTGCAAAAGGTTATGGAGCGCTTGGCTTGCCTGATTTAATTGTAGATTTACTTCTATATTCATTCGCCGTTGCTGATTGACAAATGAGTTTATTTCGCTCGCCGCTTTAGAAGTATCCACAACAGCTTCAACTCTGGCTCTAAAATCAGCCATACCATACCTCCTTTTGCGTAATAAAAAACTGCCTCCGAGGTGGGGCAGAAGTACGCAATAATATGTTATTTTTCAAAACTTTATAATTCTGTTAATTCGGCGCTTTTAACATCTTTGTATTTCCATTTAAACCCACCACAAGTTCTACGCTTACCATTGCAAACTTCAGTTATATGTGATGGTGAAAACCCATCGTTTTTAGCTGACAATGCAGACGGATATTCCTTAATAATAAAGCCTGTCTTGGCATCTAAGCACAAAACAGGCTTGCATGAAGCGCTCGGTTTCTTTTTATAATCAATTATTATATCTGTGTTCACTTCATAATTATCAGCATTCCTATACGTATATCCACCGCTATGATTTTGAGCTTGTCTTATGCATAAGCTAATAACATCCACGGTTACATCGTTATCTTTAGAAGCTTCTTTTATAGAATTATATTGGCATATATATTTTCCGCTTGGGAATTCGTATTTGTTGACTTTGAATTTAGATAGATCTCTATATTCATCAATATTACATGCTTCAAACCATTCGCAATCTTCATCAAATAACCAGTACGAATCTTTATACTTCCACAATCGTTTGTGTTGGCTATTAAACACCGCATTATTACGAATACCAGTCACATCAATATCATTACATCTCGATGCTTCTTTCAAACTTTTATAACGGAATAGTTTATTCTTTTCATCATCATACTGATTAACAGGTCTGAATTGAAATTCATGCGCATCTGATAAGTGCTTTAACCCTTCATCATTATATGTATATACATCGTTATCATCTACAAATCTAATATTATATCCATAGTATGAATTCATTGAGTTCATTTTATCAATATAAAACGCTTCTAATTCATTCAACTCATCGGCACTACATAATGCAACTATTGTGAAACGAAAATTTTCTTTTCCATATAAATTCCAAGACTGTTGTAAATGATAATTATCATGGATATTATTATTTAATTCACGAACATGGTCATTCCATCGTCTGTTTATGTTTCTGCTTTGACCAATATAAACTTTGTTATTTACCTTGTTCCTTATTTCATATATTCCGCATATCCTTTCCATTTTACAATTCCGTTAATTCAGATTGTCTGACATCTTTAATTCCGTTAGCGCCAAAATATTTATCAAACGCCTTGTCTTTATCCATATCGTTATAAAGCTTAATCATGTCTCCAGATGACCAACCGATAATGTCCTGAATAACACTATCGGGAAGATTGGCTTCGGCTAATCTTGTAGTAAAAAAGTGCCTTAAACTGTGCCAATAAAATGGCTTTTTCATTAGAGCAGAAAACGTCTGCGCCCACGAATCAAGCGTTTCAGTTTTCATAGGCTTATCCATCCACTTACTACCTTCGCGCCGTGGAAACAACCATTCACTTCTAATTCTCAGTCTTTTTCTTTCTTCCATCCATAGATCAAAATATGGTTTAAACGGTTTTGCTAATGTATAAACATCGAGAAGTTTTCCTTGAACACCACGACCTTTCGTGACCATCTTCTCAGGTGTTTTGTAAAGAGCACCTTCGCATATTAAATTCTTGTCATCAAAGTAGCTCACTTTGAACCGAGGTATTTCTGCTTTACGTCTGCCATTATTCATTGCCAAAGACAGAATACATGCTTTCATATATTCTTCATTCTCAACAAGATAATCGAGCAGACTTTGTAATTCATCCATTTTGAACACTGTTTTTGTTCTCACAGCCGTATCAGCTGGAGACTCTATTTTTAATACTATTGGTTTATAACCTTCATATTCGTCATCGAGGATGTTTTCAATAAAGTTACTTAAAGATGAGATAGTAGCCTTAACAGTCCTAACTCGTTTTGGCGACCATCCCCATTCATTGATAGCATGACTTTGGAATTTAGAAAATTCACGCTTCTTCATATCGACAAAGAACTTATTCTTGTTAAAATCTAAATTCCAGCACCAAAAAATATGTAAGTTATGTTCGTACTGATAAATAGTAGATTTCGCTCTGCCAATAGAAGAAAGGTATTCCAGATAGTCAGCCTCTAATTCTAAATTCTCAGGATTGACCTGTTCCATTTTTTCAGGCGAAGTAATGTCATTATATACAGTGCTTCGCCCATCGCCTTTTCTTACTGACATTGATACTCACTCCTAACTAAAGAAACTTGCTAACGTACTATTAAAATCTTGTTCAATTTTTTGTTCAGACCGCGCCCAGAAACCAGACCTACCTTTTGTCCTATAAGTATGCGTTTCTGCTGCGTTTAAAGCCGTATATCCATCAAATTTACTTGAATACCCAAGTGAACGTAAAAATGCATTTACTCCTGCATAACTTGGTTCTTCAAGATATGCTTCGAAACTAACGGTATTACCACCAACTGTTAATCCAGATGTTCTTGGTGATGCGCCAAGTGCGCCAGTTCTCGGATATAGAACAGGTGCGCCAGCTGTGTAATATTTACCAGTTTCTTCATACATATCTGCTTCAGATTTAGCCTGAACCACTTGCATAGCATTTTGAAGTTGTTGACGGAGCATTTGTTCAAGCTCGCCCATACTATTTGCAACTGGCATAATATTTCCTCGTTTTTAAAAACTTAAATATCTTGTATTATTTCTTCTGCGGAAATGGAATTACAGGCGGTTCAGAAGATGCATTTAATTCTTCTGTTTTCTCTTTGAAACGTTCTGAATTTCCATATGCTTCTACAATCGCTTCACTTGACAACTTGCCATCTTTGATTTGTTTTGCGATATCTGTGAATCTGGTAATATCTTCGTCTGAAAAACTTTCCCTAAAAGATTTTAGAATTGCGTCCATTCCAGTTGAAATAGCAGTAGCAAAAGCATTTGCATCACTCTTTTTATATTCGACAATATCTTGCGCCTGATCGTATGCATTTCCGAACAGAAGAGAAGTACCTATATTATAATTATAAATAGCATCATTATAATGCTTCATAAATTCTTCATTATCATAAAGCTGTTGCATATCCATAATATCTACAATAGGATGTGTTTTAATTTCGTCCGTATCTTCAAGCTCTACACAATGATTAAAATATGCACAAACAGCATACATCTCGCCGACTTGTGGTGTATATTCATATGTATTCATATCAAAAAATTCATTCGCGATTTCATTAACAACTTGCAGATACTCAACCAGATTTAACTTATTATTAAATTTCATTCTGATAAACCTCCATACCGCCTAATGTAAGGCAGTTTCTTTAAGAAAATATTCTATATCATAGCGATAATGTGTCTTTAATATTTGTTGCGGAATAGTAATAAATGTGATATGATTGTTTACCAAATCATTATAATTGAAACTTTTCTTCGTAATTGTACTTTGCAATTCTAAAAATTCTGATATTGGCAAAAATATCGTTGTTTCTAATTCACGGAATTCAATAACAAATCCACAAACACATTCGCCTATTTTTTCAAAATTTTCTAATCCAACTATTTGATGATAATGTATTCCTCCGTGTTCTTCTTTTGTGCGTTCAAAAGATATTGATTTGCCTTTGACTGTTTTTAATTCAAGTGCATACAACGTCAATGTCTTTGGACACCAAAATAAAAAATCAAACGGATTTTTCTTACTAAATCTTAAATTTGAGCTTTTGTAAAATGACTGCGCCGCATCTGGTATCCTTAAAACGCCCACATAATCAGGAACGCTTTTAATCCAATCTTGCTCAAATCGTTTTCCTACATTCTGCAAATATTATTTGTGTGGATATGTGTCTAACCACTTCTGATATATGTACGCAGTTTCACTTTTTAAGAACCAGAAAGTAATTTTACCTGTGGTGTTTTCCTTTTCCCACACGAATCTTGGCTGACACCCATGTTTTATATAAAAAATCGCTTGTTTTAAATTATCTATTGGAATTAAATTTTCTCTGCCATAACAGTCTATAGCTTCTTCCAATGAATTAAAATTGATAGTCGTTCTCATTTCTTACCTCTTCTCTTAGAAAAATAAAAGGGTAACATTTCGCTGATTGCAAGATGTTACCCTTATTTATAACTTCAATACAATCTTATTTTTCAACTACATCATCGTGTTTCTTTTCGATTGTTTTCTTTGTTCTTTTTGAATTAACCTTCGCCGTTTCCGTTTCTTTATGTTTGGCAATAACAGGTTTCTCTTCTTCCGCATGATCGACAATAGAATATTTCCCATTGTCGTATTTGACATTCACTTTCTTAATGTCCTTCGCGATAGAAGGGAACTGAATATCTGTGTCGCCAAACTTGACAACAGTTACAGCATCATTATTTATGATAACTGGACATTCTTTAATCATGCTTTACTCCTTATTAATCCGAAACAACTACTACCGTAACCACAACAGAGTTGCTCTGTGCATCAGTCAGAGTCACGGTATATGTGCCAGCGGTTGCATCAGATGCCGCAGCGATAATCACGTTATCATTGTCACCGGACATGGTAGCCGTAATCTTTGCATTAGAAGGTGTAGCGGTTACTGCGCCACTCGCGCCATAAATCTGAATGTCGGGCGCTGTTCCACCTATTGCCAGACGAATAGAAGAAGTGCTTACGCTCATAGAATCTGCGTCAGCCGTATCTTCAATAATATCCATAACATTACCGTTTTTATCTTCAAGTAAATCAAACGTGATAGTCACGGATGCTGGATCACCCTCAGAAGAGAAGGAAAGCTCGAAGTTTCTCTGGATAGAAGCCTTGTAAGCGGTGATAATAAATGGAGTCAGGCTGTCATCTTCACCTTTGTCGATAGTGGACATTGTGATGAAATAATCCTTCGGTACTTTCTTGTTGTTGAAAGATACTTTCTTAATGCCAGAAGTCTTAGTGACAAGATATCCAACTTCATAAGCACTGCCAACAACGATATTAGAAGCAGTAGTAGCTGTAAAAGTAGAGCCTGCATAAGTTCCCGGAATAGCAGTATTCCCATATTCACCCTCGGCAAATACAAACACAGAACCAGCAACAGCGCCAGTAATAGTTAACTGTCCAGCAGTAGCACAAACAACTGTTTCCTTCTTAGCGATAGTAGCTGTAGTGTCAACAATACCATCACTAAACAGAGCGTAAGCCTTGAAAGGCATAACCTGAGCCTCAATGGTCATAGTACCCTCAATCGGATTATGGAACGCGATTGCGCGAGTGCCTTTCTTCATGGCATAAACAGAATCACCAGAAAGACCAGCCGTTGTAGTATTAGCAGTATCGAAGAACAGGAATGGAGCCATTGTCTTTAACACACGAATATCAACATCACACACCTGTCGATTAGCTTTATTAATATCAGGCATAATAAATCCTCCTTAATAAAAGAACTTGCATAGCGCAAGTTTTATAATTGTTTATCAAAATTATTTTTATACCAAAGCGATGGGTCAAATTGATTTTTCTCATCTCCCCAAACAGCAACACGAACGGAATTCATATAATGTGCATCATCATTGCGTATCTTTTCAAATTGGTCGTATAATTGGAATAGCGTGGCATCCCAAATATTTATGATGTTCAATCCGGGTGTTTTTGCTGCGGTTGCGGAAATAATATTAGGCAAAGTCATATTTAGAAAATCCTTCTTCTCCTGTTTCTTTACTTCCTTTTCCTTCGCTTTTAGCATCCTTTCATATAACTTCCTTGCCTTTGCGTTTTTAAATTTTGGTTTTGCTTCTTCTAACGGATCTTCACTTTTTATACAGCAAATCTGTTGAAGAATATCTAATACATCTTGAAATGTAGATGGATTGATAAGCCCTTTTACATTACTTCTGTCTAATTCTAATTCTTCTGCTGGCGTTTCATAATCAGTAGTGTTAATAATTAAAAAAAGATTATCCCTAAAGATAACCCTTTCAATAAAGAAGAAATTGAGTATTTCGAGATATATATAGCACACTGATTTTTCAATAAGAATGATGTCATATAAAGTGATTTCATTCTTTTGGTCGTCTTGAAGTATATCCCAATATTTTTCACCTTGCTCCTTATTAAGATATTCATAATAGTTTTTCGGTGTTAATTTGAGATATACTTGGTACATTCCAAATTTCGGAAACGTCAATTCACCTATTTCACGCAAAGTAGGTTGTTTTATTGTTCCGATTGACAACGAAATCGGTTCTGGACATAATAGTGTATAATAATCTAATTTCATCTGAAATTATTAACGCTAAATGTCATTATTCGTCCATAGAATGTGGTTGAATTATAGATGTCTACGTTGTCTAATTCTAAATCACCTATGCCAAATTCTTTGACAATATTTTCATCTAAAAGAGTTTCTTCGATCATTTCGGAAAGAATATCGGCACGATTTCCGTAATACCCTTCTTTTGTATAATTCTCTAAAATATCACGATGACATATCGCATATATATAGACTTGAACGTTTTTTACCTGTGGTCGCATTCTCGGTAACATTACATCAAAGAATATATATGTGGATGTATTTGTAATTGTATCGTCTATAAATAAATGAGAATTTACATGATCTTTAAACTTTAGTAGTAAGTCTTTTGGATTTAAATTGCTCGTATCACCAAACATCAATTCTTTTATATCGTCCGATTTAAGGAGAGCGTTTGATATACGAGTCTTATATAATCCTAATTCTTTTGTGGTTAACTTTCTTGCCATCTCTCCTTAACTCCTTATATCAATCCAACAATAGTAATTGTTAGTTTCGTATTTTCATCGTTATTCAAAAATAACTCAAATGATTTATTAAGCAGAGACAAATCATCAACCGAAATACAAATCGTATTATTAATATAATCCACTTGCAGTTTATCTAAAAAGTCACAATTGATAGTCCATTCGGCATCACCGTCAATCATATTGCCTTCAGCATCATAGAATACTGCTGTAAACTCAGAAGCACTTAAACCAGAATAAATCTTATCGTCATCGTAAATGATTTTCGAAGCAACGATAGCATCATCATCTGGTTCTGGCGATAAATCTTCTATTATTCCAGAATGCTCTGATTCTAAACATAACCAATAACCATTATCGCCAACGCGATAGAAACCATCGTTTTCATGCTGTTCATCTTGTGTTACCAGTATTTCATAATGCCCACTATCTATATAGTTATATAGAACACTATCGTTTCTTGTAACTTGATATGTTATTACTTTATTTGAAGTAACAGATGTTTCATCTTCTCCTATATTTCGTTCATATATTTCAATACGCTTGTCTATAATAAATCGTTGACCGCTATCGAGCATTACACATTCATCATCATTCGGCATACAAATCAAAAGCTGATCCGTTCTTAAAATATAATATCTATTATCACGTTGACCATTGTTGTATTGCGAAGCAGATTGAATGCTTGACCATCTTTCTATAATTTTCCCTTCTGTATTTCTCCATGTCAATTTCCAATTACATAGAGTTAAAACAGCCTTTTCGTACATCCCATTGTCATCAACAAGACCAACAATAAGCCAATAACGATTTTTATAATGAATATAATATCCTGCCTTGCATGTGCCGACAGGAACAAGTAAATGCCTTGTAAAAGCATTTAGCTTTGTGTCTTGAACTTTATTTTGTATTATAGCCTTAATAGGAGAGCAGATTGATAAGTCTGCGTTACAGTATTCAACATTAATAGCGAGTGGACTGTCAAGCGCTTCAGAAAAAGCATCTTGCGCAAAGTCCATCACTTCATCTTCGAATCCACTTGTTTGTGAATATGGTGGGTTTAGTAAATACCATTCTGTAGCCATAGTATCACCACCTTAATCATATGCTGTTGGTTTTTGCATCTGTACCATATAAGCGGATTTAGATATATCGTATTCCAATTCGTTTCTTGCGGCACTTTTCTGTGAACCAGTTCCATCAATAGAGATGTCTTTAGAAACTATGGAAACGCGTTTATTAACTTTAGAAACTTCTCGTTCTTGGTACATTTGTTTCATGAACGCCGCAAGTGTATCAATAACATATTGGTTAATGACCGTATTAAAAGACATTTCTTCCTCGTCAAATTCAAGTGCTTCAAGTTCTGTGGAATAACGAGCAACTGCCTTTTTCAGCCATACTAATTTGAGTCCATCTGGAATTATTTCTTTATCGCGAAATGAACTATCAAAACTATCAAATACCTCATTGGCGGTTGTTCCTTCCATTTGAATCACCTCATTGTTTAACGAATATTCTTTTCGTCTTGTTCTACTTTGCCTAACTTATATCCAGTATAAGTTTCGCAGAATCGGATTTTACTAAAATCATTTAGTTCTTGCTTAAGAATAGAAATTATCAACGCATACTTTTCGGCTCGTGTTACAATCTTATTTTTAAGTGTATCTTCAAATTCGTTTTGATCACGAATAGCAAATAAATCCCGAACTAATTTATCGCTAAACTGAGACTCTGTATTAAATCCAACTTCATCAATAGTTGGCGCATCTTCAATAATTAAAGTTGCGTGACTTCCACGCCCATCAATACCGTTAAACAAATTATTGTTATTATGAACTTGAGAAATAATTTCATTCCGTGAAAGTCTGATAGAGCCTCTGCTTGGAATTGTAACATCGCCGACAGTTAGCATTCTCGCAAATCCAGTAGTCCATCCTGCAATACTTTTTACCGTCACTTGCTGTTCCAAATTTAATGGCTGTTCAATTTCTTGCGCCACTACAGTTTCAACTTCTTTTGGCGTTTCATTCATGTTCTCTTCAGGAACTTTTTTCGCCGTTGTAGTTCTTCCCATACTTAATACCTCATTTCAACTATTTTTCTGTTTTCAACTAAAAATTATGTTTAGTTTCATTATAAGATTTGATTAGTGCATCCAACTTATCTGATTTTTTGAAAACCCAATAGCGATTTCCCGATGATGCATTAACTTTTGAAGCATAGCACTTTTCATTGAATGCGCACAAATAATGGAATAGTCTTAAAGAATAACAATAGAAGTTTTCGTTATTTTCCATATTTGCACCTCACGTTTAGAGGGCTGTCAATAATGACAACCCTCTTTATTTAAAGGAAAAATCGCATATTTTATGCTTTATTAATTAAGCCCTCCGACATTGCTATCGTAGAACATACCAATCTTGTATTCCTGACCTTTCGCTAAATCACATCCAACACTTAGATCGAACCTTGTCTCAACGCGACCATTCTTCACATTGTTGCCAGTGAAGGAAGTCAGACCGCCACGAGTGTAAGTAGCAATAGGAGACTGACCGCCAGCAGGAACGATGAAGCCAAGACCAGCAGGAAGCATAGTCTCGAAATCAGTACCAGCGGAATTCAGAGTAGTCTCATCGTATGGATTGTCGATTTCAGCCAGAACAGCGCCGTTGTACATTCCAAGCAGACCATTCTGGGCAATTTCATTCATCTGCGCTTCAGAAATACCAGTGATAGTATTGGCGGAGATAGTGCCAACATATCCAGCCCAAGGAGTGAACTGAGACAGAAGCGCATAGTCACCGATAACGGTTGGACGACCATAACGGCGAATTTTAGTCAGAACGCCATCAACACCAGCCTTTGTCAGACCAGCATTCTCAAAAGCATACTTAACGCCAGTAGCGTCATGAATAGCCTGATAAATCTTTTTGATGATAGCGCGATTAGCTTTATTGCGGATGTCGATACGAACCTGTTCCATTCCTTCATTTTCTTTAGACATATCGCCAAGAGCTACCCTACGATAATCGACAGCGTAACCGCCAGAAACAGTAAATGTAGCAACGGGATATACCTCTTTAACGATTGCCGGGAACACAACATCGCCACCAGCAGCCTGTTCACGAGAACGCTCGCCAACATGTTTGTAAATCTCACGCTCAATAGTCTCATCGAAACCAACTGCCTGATAAGAACCAAAGATAGAAAGCATCTTCATTTCCTGAAGCAGAGGAGTCTCGATAACAAATCTACGAAGAGTATTCAGTTCAGCAACGGCGTTGAAATCACCATTCTCGGCACGAACGCCAAGCTCTTTAATGTAGTTAACTGCTTTATCTGCGCCCTTAATAGCGCCAACTTTTTTGCCATTAACCATCGCAGAGAATACCTCGGATACGATAGATGTCGCACGCATTTCTCTGTTCAGGTAATCAGCATCTTTACGAAGATTGTTTAATTCGTAAGTAGTATTCATCTGATAAACCTCCATGTAAAATATCTATTTTCACATATAATTTTCAAATTTCTTAATCTGCAAGTGTCAAACCAGTAAGATTGTACACTTTTATAATATCATCATATTCATCGCCAGATACGGTAATCTTAACTTTCTGTGAAGCCTTATCCGTAATTCGTATAATGATAATGCCATCATCGTCAAGCGTAACCTCGTCATGTAAACCATTTATAAGCTGTACTTTAATTGTCGCATTATTATCTGTGGATTCACAATGAAACACAAGATAATGTCCAGACTGTTCTGCTGTGTCACTGCTGAATCCAGTATAATCTGTTACGTTATATAAAGTGCCATAAATAGTATCTGTGCCTAAAACGATATTGCTTTGCAAATCATTTATATATTTTCCGAGTAAATCTTCGCTTATTAGCACATTGGAGTCCACTAATAAGCTAATCATTCCTCTGATGCGATAATGATTTTAACCTTAACAGCTGCTTCGGTTAATGTAACTTTTTCGGTAACAGCAAAAGCAATATCACCTTCGTCAGGTGTATCAACTTTCAGCTTTCCAGTTGTTCCGTCAAGAACAAGAACAGAAGTGCCAGCAGTAAGCCCATCAACACCGCCAGTGATGTGTTTGCCATCAACAACGAGTTTCTGACCAACCCATGCTGACAGATCATATCCATTAAGATATTCGCCAGCAGGAATTGCAACTCCATCCTTATAAGAATCATCACCGTTGATGTCATTCATGATAAGATAGACACCACCATCAACGGAAAGAAAAGAATGGTTTACCACTTCATCTTCATATGTAAGAGTAGGATTGATTTTTGCAACATCATACATCCCAATAGTCTCGCATTTTACCATTGTAATTTCCTCCTAATTATCAAATTAGAAAATGTCAACATCCTCTTCAGAAACCTTCTTTTCGTTGATCTCTGAGAAAATATCTTCAACTTCATCTTCTACATGCTCAGAAGCCTTCTTAGCCTCTTCAATATATTTCTTACCAATCTCTGCATGAATTTTATCCACAACAGAATTGATTTCGCTTGTCAGCGGATTTTCGTTGAACGCGTCAATCTCAGCCTGTGCAAAAGCTTTCTGCTCATCAGTAAAGACTTCAATAGCAGCGTTCAGTTCACCAATCTTTTCTTTCTTCTGCGCATCTTCAAGATTGGATTTCAGTTCATTAACTTCGCCAGTAAGTGTCTCTTTTTCAGTTGTAAGAGCAGTATTGGCTTCATTAAGCGCAGTTACTTTAGCCTCAAGTTCGGCGATATTCTGATTCAGTTCGTTGATTTCGTTCTGAAGTTCAGTTACGAGATTTTGAGATTCGGCAATCCTCTGTTCGCATTCCTCTCGCATCTTGTTAATTTCTTCGGCAGAAGAATTCATCTCGCCAATCACCTGAGATACGATAGCTTTGATTTCATTCTCACCCATCGTTAAGTCCTCCTTATTGACATTGTTTAATTCAAGTATCTTAGACGTATCATCAGCAGGCTCTACTCCTAAAATTGCAAAACCCGAATATTCAAAGACCATAGGGATACGACCATATTCTTTATAGCCATATTTATAAATAATGCCCGGATTGTCACCAGTCTTTAGGATTTCGACACTGCCGAATGGAGCATTACCATTATCAATATCCTCTTCTAATTTTTTACAAAAGTTGTGATAGCAGAGTCCATCAATAGTTCCTTCTCCAATACAAACGGTCTTGATACCTTCATCAGTTTCAATGTCTGTAATGTATCCTTTTTCAAAGTGACCGATTACATCGGCATTCTCAAATAATGGCAATCCATCCTTGATTTCTGTTTCCCCATGTCCATTCAGGAAAGTTCTTTCTTCGTCAAGGAATTCACACCGCAAACTCATTCCTTCAATAGTAGGAAGTGCTTTTTCGCAATATTCCTTAATCCAAGAAATTCCATTTTTGTTATACTGATTTGCAATCCCATTTTTCTCATCCACGCATGAGTCAGGATAAATTTCATGAAGTATAACCTTGAAATGTCTGCGACCGTTTTTTGATACTTTGTTGGAAAGTTCAAAAGACTTCATTTCAAGTTCCTCCTGTGAACATTTATATATAAAAAGAGGGCAGTAGTGAAACTGTCCTCTTGATATATTGAAATTATTTATTTTCAAAAATCCACCTATTTCGTTCTGCGACAATTTCCTTGAATCCTAAATTTCTTAACTTGTCAGCAGTATCTTTGTCGGTGGTTGCAATATAATGAAAATCCTCGGTATTTGTATCCGATTTATCATCGTGTTTCAAAACCATTTTTATTGCATCCTTATAAAAGAATTATTTTATTGTGTACTCGGCGCAGGAGTACCATTTGTATTATTTGCTTTTGTCTGTAATGTGCTATAATTAGAACTATCATCATCTGTAGGTCTACCAGCTTTATTATTGTCATTAGACGAGTATGTGAAGCTCGTTTGATGCACTGGATACTTACTTTCGATGTTATCTTCTAATTCTTGGTCAAGTAAAGCAAAATAAACCTCTGGTGAAATTCCAGCCGCACTCGCCCAAAGCGAAAGAGATCCTTTTCCTTGTAAATATAAATCTTTTGCATTGGCGACCATATCTTTTTGATTGACATATGTTGTAGGCAAATATTTACATTCGGCGCGATTTTTCTTGTCACAGATAATATTCGCATTGATACATTTATTTAATTCAGCCTCAATCTGGTCAATCCACTGGAATACCTGAGAGCTTAATAATTCCAAGTTATTTACCTGTGAAGAATAATTCCCACTACCAGAGCCATTTAGAAGAGAAGCGGCAATACCTAAATCCATTGCAATCTTGTCACCAAGATTTGATTCATATTTATCATCAAAGATATCTGTATTACTTGCATCAATGCTATTTATCTTTGTTCCCGCTGCAACAGAGAAGAATGAAATGCCACCACGATTATTTTTGTTCATTACAGCACCCTTCACTTTATCGTGTTGATATTGCTGTTGATCTAATGTGAGCGCAGAAACACCTTTGTCTTTTCCTTCAGGGAATGTCTGATAGATAATTCTATTATTAATTTCATCTAACACATTTCTTTTTGTGTCAGTAAAATAATCTCCATACAAAATATCATTGATTGCGGCAAGCACAAGCGGTCTGCCCCAAGGCTCTTCTTTACTGCTTCTTATCTTATGGACTATGGTTTTTGTAGGGTCAAGCACAACCCAGCGTTCATGGTTTCCGTGATTATAAGCATCGCGAATTTCCTTTGGATATTTCCGTAATTTACGTTTTGCCTCTTCGCCTTCACAATTATCAAAATATGACAAGTCAAAGGCGAGCTGATAGTTAGAATTTCTAATACCGATAATCTTTGTGTAATCTGGTGACAAAGAAATGACGGACGCGTTTATCCCTAACTCATTTATTTCGACTATTCTATCAACGTCATAATCAGACATTATTTTTTCGTTAGATAGCGGTCTGTTAGTTGTTTCAAAATAATAGAAAGCAATCCCATCAACCATTCCTCTAAACAATGCATCACGAACAATTTCTTTATGTTTGATGTTTCTAAGCGTAGATTCCATCAATTTTTTATTTCTTTTCTTTTTTTGTGGACTATCGCCATAATTCACAATTACATTATCAAGAGTCGGCATAGCAACCATATAGTCAACGGTATTTGTATATACACCATTGCATCCATATAGTATCCTCGAAATTTCTCTAAGGACTTGGTTATTACCCATTGGATCGCGAATTAAATCACGTATCTGCTCTGGTTTATAAAAATCGAAAATATTCATTCCGTAATAAGAGAGCGAATTAAGCCGATAAGAACGATAAGCATTAAACTCATATTTTTTGTTATCTTGTCTTATTTCTGAAACAGATTGATTATTCTCATAAGTCCTTTTTCTGTTGTTACTTCGTCTATTATAAGAGGAAGTAGTATTCTTGTTATTTGCCATACATAACCTCCTCGTCAATTGACAAATACACCGTATCTATAATCATCGTTTATTGTGCTTAAATCTTGTGCTAATTTGTTTGCAAAATAACACAAATATGAAACCGAGGTATATCTATCTTTGCGATTATTACCTTGTTCCCTAACGACAATCACGCCAGTCTGTTCTTTCTTTTCATATGTTAATTCTGTAGTTTCAGATATTAAAGCTTGTGTTTCCAAAAATGGACTTTCATAAAATATCTGGTCATCAGCAGATGGAGCTTCAATATATTCTGGAATTTGTGAAAGTATTTCTTCTTGCGCCTCTTGAAACGGAATAAGCAAATCTATTTTTTTGTCAACAAGATAATGACGGAAATTGATTGCTATGTCGCTGTTAAGTTTCTGCGAAGCGTTAATCACAAATATTCTTTCTTCTGCGCCTTCAAATCTAATTCTGTTAGCAATGTTTTCATCATTCATACATGTCAATGGTGTATATTCAATATCGCGTTCATCATCATACATAATGTTTGCAAGCATGTCAAAAATTGAGATTCCCGCATTTCGCAAATCAAGTACAATATAATCCGCATCAAAATCTTCGTATAATTGCCTGATTCTCAACGCTTGTTTCAAAGTGTCACCACCTTGCACTGACTCCATATATGGAAGGAGAATCCTATATCCATTGTTTATCTGCTTATCTTCATCATCCGTATCACGTTTATATCTTGTATATTCAGGTATTAAACGTCCACATGAAAAGATTGAATTATCATTTTTCTTATTTTCAACAAACGCCATATCACAACAAACCACTCGGATCTCTCCTTTTTGTTTTGGAATATCGAATTTATTTTTCTTGCCTACTCGAACATCCGTGTTATCTCTTGGATAGAATGGCTTCTTTAACCTCTGGTTTTGTTGGAGCATAGAATATGTAAAATATGCAGATGTGTTTTCTTTAACTCTTTCATTCAAAAATTCAATGCGCCATGTTAATGGGTCTTGCTTCTTTTTCTCCTTGCGTAACTGTGATAAACTCTTTATGCCGTGCTTTAGCACTATAGATTCATCAAAAGCAAGTAACATTGATTTATCACTTGAAAAAGACTCTTTATATGCTTGGTCTACTAAACTCCACATCCAATGACCATTATCTAACCAGCTTGATGATATATAAATATCAACTGGTTCGTCTATCGCATCTGGAATATTTGCATAATTTCCAGATGTGACATACGGCGCTTGCCTGATAACTTGGAAGGGCGATAAGATACTGTCATCAACATATTTGTTTATTTGTCTAAATTCTTCACGAATAAGAACAGTCGATCTGTTACCACGACCATTTTCACTGGCGGTAACAACCTTTATCTGGCTTTTGCTCTTAAACATGATTATTACTTCATCTTGTGATGTTTTTATACTTTCAATTTCTGAATAAACCATAGGATAATTATTCATTAGAAACTTCTGTATTTTATCCTTCACAAGCAAAGCAGATTGCCCTCGTGTTGCTGAACTTATTACGACTTCAGAATAAGGGCGCAGTATACAAACGCATACCGCATAAATGGAAATGACGAGTGACTTAGCCGCTGCACGACACGCGATAATCACACATAACTGACTAATGCTCATCATATATAAGATAATTGACTGATATATATGTAAGTTTATTCCTAAAAAGTCTTTAGCAAATCTATGAAGATTTCTCCTGAAAAATGTGTTCCACAATAATACATGGTGCATATTTTCCTGATTATTCAGAAAATGACCACTTGGCATTTTTTTGTATAGATTCCTTTGGCGTTCATCTGCAAGTTCAGAAATATTCTTTGATTTCTTTGTAATATATTTAGCCATTATTCCTCTTCATCACTTACAAAGAATTCTTTATCTCTATCGGTTGTTCCTAATTGCAGATTCTGTAAAGGTCTTAATACAAATCGTTTAAAGTAGTCACCAATGCCATCGAAGTCTTTATATAAAGTTTTATCCTTATAGTATTCCTCTGGTGTATACTTACTTATCATGCCTATCCATGTTCCCCAGCTTTCGTTGTTTGACTCAGCAACATCTGGCGTTGTCTTTAGTCCAGCCTGTGAGAACGTTTTTCTATATGATTCAGTCAATTTAATATAATCATCAGTTCTGCCAGCCATCATTGCTCGTGTTTGTTGCATCTTTGTCTGGCATAAATCCATGATAAAGATTTCTTGGTTGCTATCAAAATCTGGATTGGCTTTCTTTAAATATTTATAGTGTTCTTCTAATGTTTTATAATCGTCATCTGATAGACCTGATCCCCATCTCATTCTTACCGAATCTGGAATTGTAGTAACAGGTTTTATTTCTTCGTCTGACGGTATCATAACGTCATCATCAATATCAAAAATAAAGCCTTCGTCAATAGTATTGTCGAAAGTTTTTCCTTTATATTGTGACATATTTAATTTTTTCATATAATCGCCAATTGAAGGCGTTGCCGCTTTTGATTTTTTTAAACAAGCGTCAACGATAGAATCACTATAATACAAATCAAAAGCCATACATAATCTTTTAATAGCCTTATGAATATCATGGAAATTTAATAAGTATTTATTATATAACTGCGCGAGACAATCTTTACATATTGGCAGATAGCCGTTATTGTCGTATAACGTACTATTGCTTCGATAAAAGTTAGTTGGTCTATTATCAACTCTTTTGCATTTATCGCACCGATATTCTATCTCGCGTACTGGTAAAATATCTGATCTTGCCAATATGCGCACCTCACTTTATTTCAACTAATTTTATAATATCAACTATTTTGCATTCCGTTTTTCTGATATTCCGAATTCAAGATAGTGCTTGTAATATAAAGGTAAATTATTTCCAAACACTTTCCTCAAATCTGAATATCTTGCTTTATAATTCTGAACATTAAAAGAAGATGATGCTTGCCTTCCTTCCTTCATTCCATATACACAAAAATGATTGAAGTAAGCTTTCTCATCACTCCCGAATGCTTTCTTTAAATCATCGTATTTCTTTTTATAATATGAATAATTGTAAACAGGGGAGTAATCCAACCCATTAAAAACAGTGTTGCTTTTTGCTGTGGTTGATGATGTTTTAGCTTCATACATCGCCGTTAAAGCGTTTTTAGTATTCACACCATATAACCCGTCAACCGTTAACTTTTGATCTGTTTGAAAAGATTTCAACGCACTTAAAGTTCCACTGCCAAAATCGCCATCAGCGCCACATGATCCGCAAGAATAACCGCACGCTATCAACATCATCTGCATTTGTTTTACATCTTCACCTTTATCGCCTTTTTGTAAGTATGACCTTGATGAAGAAGTTTCTTTCTTGGTTGTTGTGCTAACAAATGGATTAGCAGACTTATTTGGAATAGTAATAGTTCCATTGCTTCTATATTGTTTAACATTGTTGATAAACTCGTCCCAAGTCCAATTTCCATTTAACCCATTGTTTTTCACATACGGATTAGGGCATATTTTTCCTGTAACATCATAATGGCGAATAACATGATCTATAGATATGTTATACTCATCCATTAACTTGCTTACCAAGTACACCAATGATTTCTGTGTTGTTTCTGTGAAATACCATTTATTATTGTCGCCATCGCCATCTTTGGCTGAAGTATCCGTGTAACATACACCGCATTCAATTCCAATTGAATTATAGTTTGTGCAAACCTGATAGAATGAATGTCCACCACTTCCTTGTAAACCACCACCACATTGCCATACAACATCAGTTTTAGGATTTGCCGCTAAAAATATTTGTCCATCTCTTTGAATATTGTAATGACCGCCATAACCGCCACCATAGAGATCTGGATTGTCTGCATTTGGAACTCCTAAATAATGACAAACAATAAATTTAATCGGATTACTACCTCTTGACGCAGGAATTTGTGATTTATTACGTGAAGTAATATCATTTATTGTTTTCTTAGTTAAAGTTACGATATTGCTTGCTGTGTTTTTGGTTGTTGTCGTAGACGAGGTATCTTTGTAACCCGGCGTATATATTGTTGGCTCGACATTAGATAAATCGTCATATTTTATTAGGTTATGCTTATTTACTATCTTCATCACATTTGTCGCGTATGTTGTACCAGTAGCATAACCAAGAGCATTTACTTTCTTTATTAACGCTTCAGGGTCTTTTAAAGATGTTACAGCAGTTCCGTATTTCGGAGTTCCACCTTTACCATAATTTGATGCATATGTTATAAACAAGAGAAAATCTGCAAACGCCCTTTCTATTGCGTCATACTTTCTGAAATTATCAGTGATTGTAACTTGTTTTCCGTTATATACTTCTGGTGTTTGTTTAGTAAGACTTTCGCCTGTCCATACTGTATATTCATCCCAACTCTTATTTAGAAGCTCGCTCTTTATGCCAACCATATTGTTATATGTGAGAAGCGCTTCGATCTGTGGATTATCCCAATAAGAACGAATTCCATATCCGTTTTCTAAGCAACTTTGACCAATTAAAACGGATGGAATATAACCGTATCGTTTACAAACTCTTTGTACAGAACTTGCAATTTCATTTATATATTCTTGTTCCGTAGTGCATATTTTCATAGTTATTCCTCTGGTGTAATTTCGTATTACACAGAACGGTGCATGGTTATTTGAAATAGCGGAAGTGGGATTTGAACCCACGATTTTTAGCTTATGAGGCTAACGAGATAGACCAGACTTCTCTATTCCGCAGTTCGGATAATGCGATTTGAACGCATATCCCCACGCTCCCAAAGCGTGTGCTTTACCAATTAAGCTACATCCGAATATTTGTTCTCCAATCTAAATTGCTTTAACTCCTTTTTCTTTGTTGGCAAGCCATAGTACAAACACCATTTTCTAATAGCGTTATCAGTAACCCCATAATATTTTCCTAATGAAATATAATTATTATTTTCATCAAGCAATTTATGTTTCAACTCGACATAAGAAGGTCTTTTTGATTTATGCTCTTCTCTATAACAGTCAACACATAAATCACCAGTATTTGATTTTTTAATGCCACCGCATTTTTTACAAATGAATTTTGATGATTTATCTGCAACAATTCTATTCGATTTAATATTGTGTTTTCTGATTGGATAGTCTATATCAATTCTATTCCAATATCTTCCTGTATTTATCCCTTGTATCATTTCTTCCGAAATATCAATTTTTTTTGCAATATCGCTCATTTTTAAATTTGATTTTTCAAGCAATAAATCTATTTGTTCTAACTTTTTGTAATCCAATCTATTAAAAGAACCATCGCCACCAAACGTTTGGTTATATCCGTCTTTCAATGTATTAAAATATGAAATCCAAAATCTTTCTTTTTCATCTAATTGTTCGTTTAAACATTCTTCCAAAATTTCAAATTCAAAATTTTCAAATCCATATTTTCTAAATGCTCTGTAAAGTGGATAATCGTAACAATGGTCTTTTATTTTACTCGCGGTTGCTTTGTGATTTGCCAATCGTTTCTCGATGTTAACAGATTGTCCGATATAAGATTTGCCATTAACTTTATTAGTTATTTTATATATACCTATCATAATCTTGGTTACACCTCCTTTCAGTGCATAAAAATAGCAGAGTGTTTTTCACTCTGCTAAATGTAGTTCCGTTAAAATGTAACCAATATCATCATTGGTAAACTGCCAGAGAGAGGCTCGAACTCTCGACATCACGGTTAACAGCCGTGCGCTCTGCCAACTGAGCTATCTGGCAAAATAGAAGAGTGGTTTACTCTTCTGTAAAATGTTCAAAAATATATTCGATTAAATCACGCAGACCTTCTTCAAATTCCTCTGTAATGCATTCGTTGTGATATTCACAACACTCACAATCACAGCAAGCATCTGCAACAACTTCAATTTCTGCAATATATCCACTTTCAGCAGCAGCTTTAATAACAAGTGAATTTGCTTCACTGTCGATCAGCGCAATCACATCTTCGCCACCAAATCTGTAGTATCCCTTAAAGCCAGTTTCTTCGACTTCATGATATGCTTCATCAACCCAAATGCGGAGAGTGTCATCAATTGTTACATAAAATTCTTTGCTGTATCCTTTATAAACTGGTTCATGGATTTCAACATTTTCGATAGTAGTATCTTCAAAACATGCCAATTCTTTTAATAATGTTTTTGCATCTTCGTAAAATAGAACTGCTGTAACTGTTTTTCCATCAAGAGCTTTATCAGCCATATATTCAGCTAAATCAGCATGACTTAAAAAAGAAATTGTATCCATACTTTATTACCTCTCATTAACCGCATCTTTGATTGGTTGACCAACTTTGCACTTTACTGTCTTGACAGAAGAGTAGTGCTGCATTTTACCTGTCTGTGGATTGTAGCCTTCCCTCGCTTTGCATTCGGATGTTTCAAAAGTTAAAAACCCTCTTATGGTTACTTTGTCGCCATCTACTAACGCATCGGTTACAACGTCTGCAAATGTATCAATTACTTTTTCGCATTCAACTTTAGGTAATCCCAATCTACTTGCGATTTCCAAAACTAAATCATTTTTTTTCATCTCTCTTTCTTCTCCAACAATAAAAGCCTATCCGTTTCCAGATAGACTTTTAATCTACTTTTATATCGTATATGCAAACAAGCCCATCATGATTTACAATGGATACTGTTTGCTCTGGTCTATTCTTTAATCTTTTATCAAGACAGTAATTATCAGAACCAGAAACACATCCAGATTGAATGACTTTAGTATCGTATACAGTAGTCAATGCATTTGTATGTCTGTGTCCCATCAAAACGATGTCTGGCTTTATTCCGAATACCATAGTGAATTTTTGAACGACACTTCCAACATCATCCTTATCACCATGCACACCCATTACTTTATTTCCACGAACCTCGAACATTGCAATATCGCAATCTTTAAGATTATCCTCTATAAAGACGTTTTGATAATTCTGCAAGCTCGCTTTAAGATAGTGTGGGAGTAGTATATCAAAATTCTCTCCACGTAATGAATGCTCTTTATTTGCAATTACTCGTGAATGATTTCCGGGTGTAATATAGACATAGACATTATTAAAATGCCTTGCAATTTCCGAAATCATTTCGGAAAGAATAGAAGATACCATGATGAACTGTTGAATGACATTTTCATTATTTTCTATCCTTAATGTTTCATGGATTAAACCAGACATGATTTCACCAATTACAATATAACAATCTTCCGAATTATGCCGTTGTTGAATTTGAAAAAGCTGATCCAGATAATTTGTCAGCCTTTCTTTTAACACATCCATATTGAATTTGTTATACCAGTTGTCTATATGTATACCAGCATGTAGATCAGTAATATGGCAAATAATATCATTGTCAGATTCGATGATCTTTTTGTCCTGATAATTTAATTCAAGTGGTGCTACATTTGAAATCTTATCAGTAACCAAATCAATGAATGACTCGCGTCTTGCCTGTTCTCGAATTTTACGATTAAGCTCTGTACGTTCGTCAAACATTTTTTGCTTTTCTTTTCTAAGCTCAACCTTTGCATCACGTAATTGTTTTATATAAGTGTCCTCGTCAGAATACTGGTTAAAAACGTTCGCTTCATAAAAACGTTTTGCATATTGATAGCATTTGCGATACGCAGCTTCGCTTTTGTATTCTGTTTCATCTTGCCTCCATGCTTTATTTATAACATCGGCAAGCTCGTTCCAGTCTAAATCAAGGATACCAGAATCTTTTGCTTGACCTAATCGCCATATGAATTGCTCTTCGTTTTCATTTGGCTGTTTTTCTAAACTAATATTTGACATTCAATAACCTCATAATTCTCTTAATTTCTTCCTTTGTGCTTTAAAAATAGCGATATCTGACATGGACATTTTATATTTGTAAATAGTTTTATACATAATACTGTTTTTGTCAGAGGAATGTGTTATTCCAATGCAATGACCAAGTTCATGTATTATTACAGCTTTACAATATAAATCACTGTATTCAGTATAATCTTTATTGATGCATACTAAATAATGGAGTCCATCTTTAGAAAAAGTGACTCCACCCCATAATTTACCATCTTTTCTTATACTATCTATTTCATCTGATTTTAACCAAATCGAATCGTTTAATTTGTTCGCAGACCATCTTTGAATAATAATATCTGAAATATGGGGGCTATCTGTATATATAAAAGTCCTACCAATATTATTGTTTATAATAATTATCGCTTTTTTAACATTTTTCGCCAACGCTTTATTTGTACAATGAACATAACAATATCCATCTGCGCATTTAGGAAGAAATAATCCTTTTGCATTTTCTATATTTATACTTCTTTGATAACGCTTACCAATATCTGTTATAACTATTTTCTCTGATTTCGACCAACCTTTATTAAGTTTGCATTTATAACGATAACCATTCATACGTTTGCTACATAGCAAAGTTATATTTCTACGGTTCTCTCCCTTAATCTTTTTCCATCGCTTTTCTTTCTTGACATACCATTGATAATTCTTTGATTTCGGCGCAGTAATAGTCACCATTCCAGAACCTCTCGTATAAATAGAAGCATGTGTTTTAATGGGAAAAAGAAAGAATAAAACGATGAATAGAAAAACTGCATACTTAAATATCTTCTTCATCGCTTTATAGTTTACCTCTATTGGTTAGCTACAAAGTATTATTCTTCTAAATCAGTTTCATCCTTAGTTGTAATTGCGAAGTTTACTGTTTCACCTGAAAACTGATTAAATAAGTCTAATACGTCAACAGTATATTCTTCTTTATCTTTCTCATATGTAATGAACGTTCCGTCACTCTGGCAATTAACAACGCCTTTTACTTTGATTGTGTCGGAAATAGTTCTTGTGTGTTTATAATTGTTAGCCATTTATCCCTCTCCGTTGAATTATAATATTTCATCAATATCGCAATCTATACCGACTATGTGTGTCAAAATACCATTCTTTTTTGCTTCGTCTGGATACATATACCATTCGATTTTATAATTCTCTTTATATAATTCTTCTGATATGTTTGTTCTTGAAACGATGTAATCCATGATATGCTTTTCCATCTGACCTGTTTCAAATTCAAGCCTATCTTTTATTTTCGACATTGACCCAAAAGAAAAACCACTCCCTTCATGACAAAGAAATGTTGCATTCTTCATGGAATATCTTTTATCACCAGCAAGAAAAATTAAGAAACCCATCGAATAGCATGTAGCCTGATTCACCGTATACACAGGTGTTTTGCTTGCAACAATAACATCAATCAAGCCAAATCCATCACTAACAGAGCCACCGGGAGTGTTGATATAGAGAATTATCGGCTTTCTTTCACACTCTGATTTGCCTTTATCTTCGCGATTATATTTTAAAATCATGTAAGCTAATGTATCGAGAACACTTTCATCCACATCATCATTTAAATATAATCTGCGATTTTCTCTGTCATATATTTCATCTTTATCATCAAGTCCATAATTTATGACTTCTTTAATCTGATTCTCCATATCTTATCTCCTATAAATGAATTACCATGTCTTTGTTAGCGCAAATAACCTTATATGTTTTGTCGTTTTTTGAGATCGCTTCTTTAAGTTTTGCAGAAAGACATCTTTTGCTTTCTTCAGAACCATGAACAAGCACAAGTTTATTTGTGTTTAATGAACTACCATATTCGATTAGATCATTATGGTTGGCATGGCTACTAAATGTTGAAAGTGTAATGCAATCCGCTTTATTTGGTATTTGTTCTTTATTGATGCTTATAGTAGAGCGGTTGCTATAGTTTTTAATTCTATATGAAAGATATGAAGGATTATCGCCAACATATCCAGAAAAGATAATCATACTGTTTTCATCTTTTAGATATTTCTTCAGGTAATTGACTATTCTACCATTTGTACAAAAGCCAGAAGATGAAAGAATAATCTTCGGCGTATTATCTGCAAGATTTTCCTGCGACTGAGTTTTATCAGAAATAAATCTTACGTTTTCCCAAGAAGAAACTTTCTCCCAAAGATTAAAATATTCTCCTGTTAAAATATCTGAATAAATATCGCTGATTTCACAACTTAGCATTGAATCAACTGTTACTTTGGCTTTAAAGTTTTTATCTTCTCCATATAGAAGATATAAATTTGTTAATAGTTCTTGTGTTCTGCTAAAACTAAAACAAGGAAGTATAACACTTCCTTTTCTTTCAAGAACAGTATTGATTGCTACTTTCAAATGTTCCAGATCAAACGATCTTGTTTTCTTCGACATTCGTTTATCCAGTCCATATGTGCTTTCCATTATTGTTATATCTGAAAACATATTCGGTATTTCTGTATCTTCAACATAATGGTTTCTCGTATGTAATGCGCCGATATCAGACGTATAGAGTATCTTCTTCGTTTTTAGTTCATTTTGCAAAATTAACTGAAGTTGTGCTGCGCCGATGCAATGTGAATTTTTTAACCACTGAAAACTAATTTTTTCGTTTAAAACTTTAACTATATTATATTCATCGAATACATGCACAAGCGCCATCGTTTTAATAACATCACCTTCATCAAACAAAGGTTTATATTCTCTATGATATCTTTTCGATAATACTCGTGCTTCATCTGCTACAATGTAAGCACAATTCATAAGTAATGCTTTCATAATGAAAGCCGTATTTCTTGTTGTTATTATTTCACCACGGAAACCTTCTTTAACAAGTCTCGGTAGCAGACCGCAGTGGTCAATATGTGGATGCGCTACGAATACAAAATCTATTTCGTTTGGACTAAACGCAAATTTCGCAGAATTTACTTTATAAGAATCAAGATAGTCATTACTGCTTGATTGATGTAAACCACATTCGATTAGCACTTGATACTCATCAAACTTGACTAAATACTGCGATCCTGTTACATCAATAGATGATTGACCTGTAAAATAAATTCCATCACTTTTCTTTTTTCTTTTTGCCATACGCTTGCCATCCTTTTATTTAATCATCCATAATCGGATATAGAGCTTGCGATAGGACTTGAACCTACAGCCTATTGATTACAAATCAATCGCTCTACCATTTGAGCTACGCAAGCAAAATAAAAGACAGCTATGCGCTGTCTAAATCAACGGCGAGTGTAGGATTCGAACCCACGAACCGTTACCGATTTTATGTTTTCAAGACATATTCCTTCAGCCCCTCGGACAACTCGCCTAATATATCAAAGGCAATCTTTTATAAATCGCCTGAAACTCAAATAATCATCAAATTCAAATCCGATGCTTTCAATAGCACTTTGCCGAATACTTTCAACTAAATTTTCTTGTTTTTCAAAATAGAAAATAATTGAATAATATATATCATCGAATTTATTCATATAATAGTTGATAGCCTGATTGAAATATTTCTTATTTTCATCAAAATAAAAGTTAATGTCTTTATCAAGCATCATTCCTTCTGCGAGAAAATAGCAGAATATAATATTGTTAATATACTCTGTTCTTAATTCATCAGTATCGGCAATGTCGAAAAAATCATCAACCAATTTCTGTTTATAAAGCAATCTATATTTGCAAAGATAATCTACCCAATTACTGAGAGCATACGATAATCCTTCTTGTATGTCATGATGCACCTCGTAAACTGGATAATCATAATGTTCTATTTCACGATCTAATAGTTCTATATATTTTATAACCTTTTCATTAAAGTATTCATCTTCAACGAGTCTTAATTCATCATCTGGATATAGTTTGTTATCTATTAAAAATTTCCTGTTATAGAAATTTCCACCACATGATGTATCCGAAAATTCTATAGTGTCTTTATTAAAATTACCAGATTCGTAATATATTGTTTTGCAACACAGAAGAAGAGTATCATCATTTAAGCTGTTATAAACATATATTAAACTGCTTGCTGTTAAACAATCATCAGCATCTAAAAATGTGATCCATTTTCCAGATGCGTTTAAAAGTCCTGTTTTACGTGCAAGCCCCGGATTATGCTTTCCTTCACTTCGCATAATTTTTAAGTTTTCAAAAACATCATAATAATTGCGAACGATTTTGACTGTATCATCATTACAATAATCATCAACAACAATTATTTCTTTAATGTATTTCTTGTTGCTAATTAAAGATGCGAGAGCGCGTTCTATAGTTCTTTCACCGTTATAAACAGGAATGACAACAGATATATCTTTCAATATAATTCACCTATATTTCATAGCTCCTTTATTGAAAACTGAATAAATTCTAATTCAACCAATTAGCTGTTAATAACATCTATGATGTTGATATGAAAATTTGATTTTCTTTAACGATTGTTCTTCCAATCTCTGTATATATGCGTACATATATTCCCAAGAATTAAATAGACTGCATCTTTGGTTGAATGAATGGATAACGAAAGATTGATTTCATGAAAGACTGGTGAACGGCATAATAAATGAATGATACGATTATTGCACGAACGATGTTCAACCATCAAACATACTTGTATGTATTTTCTTTCTTAATATCCTAAATTTATTAAGTAGAATTTGCTTTTGCAAATGTAGTTTTGAAATAATGCATATTGGTTAAACCAATAACATAACAGATAGGTTGTCGCCTACGCAGCCTTATATTTCATCTGCGTCTGAAACGATTGAATTAACCTATATTCAGT
>CALFIU010000100.1 GCA_937877455.1 uncultured Bacteroidales bacterium | reverse complement strand
TCAAGCCAGCCATTGACGTGCGCTACAGCGAGGAGGACGTGGTGAGCCACGACCAGAAACACATTCAGAGCACGCCCATCGACTCTTCGGCCAGCATCCTGCTGCTTGCCGGCGACATCGACGTGGTGGGCATCGACGAGGCACAGTTCTTCGATCAGGGCATCGTCGATGTGTGCAACGAGCTGGCCTACCGGGGCGTGCGCGTCATCGTCGCCGGCCTCGACATGGACTTCCGCGGCAAGCCATTCGGCCCAATGCCCGCCCTCTGCGCCATTGCCGACGAGGTGACGAAGGTGCACGCCATCTGCGTGCGCTGCGGAGCACTGGCCTACGTCAGCCACCGCAAAGTGGACAGCGAGCGTCGCGTGCTGCTGGGCGAGGCACAGGAATACGAACCTCTCTGCCGCGACTGCTACCGTAAAGCGGAACATTCCCACTCCTTATAACCACCACAGATTTCACAGATGGCACAGATAATGAAACCACCACAGATTTCACAGATGGCACAGATAATAAAATCACCACAGGTTTCACAGATGGCACAGATAATAAAAAAATGAAAGAGACCATTACATTCGACCACTTCGTGCGACTGCTGGGCTACGGGCTGCTGGTGCTCGCCATCATGTGGCTCGTCAACTATCTGGGCGGCGTGCTCCTGCCCTTTGCTGTGGCGTGGCTGCTGGCCTACATGCTCTACCCTGTCGTCAAGTTCGTGCAGGTCAGGCTACACGTACCGGGGCGCGTGCTCAGCATCATCGTCACCCTGCTCTTCGTCATCGCCATCATCACGACCGTGGTGTGGCTCATCGTACCGCCCATGATCGAGCAGTTCCGGAAGCTGGGCGAGCTGGCCACCGCCTATATCCACGAGTCGGCACAGATAGACAGCATACCGCGAGCCGTGCAGCAATGGTCGCAGCAGCACCGTGCCGAACTGGAGGATTTCGTCAGCAGCGACTACTTCAAGTCGGGTATCAAGGAGATTCTGCCCCGTATGTTCACCGTCCTGGGACAGACCTATAGCATCATCGTCAGCATCACAGCCTCGCTCATCACCCTGCTCTATATGTTCTTCATCCTGATGGACTATGAGTACCTCACCGACAGCTGGATAAAGATATTCCCCAAGAAGAGCCGCCCCTTCTGGCGCTCACTGGCCAGCGATGCCGAGCGCGAGCTGAACAACTACATCCGCGGACAGTCGCTTGTGGCGCTCATCATGGGCATCCTCTTCTGCATAGGCTTCACCATCATCGACTTCCCCATGGCCATCGGCCTGGGCATACTCATCGGCATACTCGACCTGGTGCCCTATCTGCACACCTTCGCACTCATACCCACGGCCCTGCTGGCACTGCTGAAGGCTGCCGACACGGGACAGAACTTCTGGGTCATCTTCGCCATGGCCGTTGCCGTCTTCGCCATCGTGCAGGTCATCATCGACATGGTGGTCACACCCAAGGTCATGGGCCACGCCATGGGGCTCAACCCCGCCATTCTGCTCCTCTCGCTCTCCGTCTGGGGCGCCCTGCTCGGCTTCACCGGCCTCATCATCGCCCTGCCGCTCACCACCCTCCTCATGGCCTACTACCAGCGCTACATCACCCGCGAGAACGAGGACACAGCCCCCGAAACACAACAATTATCGCCCCAAAGCGAAAATTCATCCCAATAAATTTGGCCGTTTCAAATTTTCGTCGTACCTTTGCACCCGCTTTTGGGAAAAAGCGCCATAACGCAATTGTTTGAAATTTCACGGTCGATCCGCTAGCTCAGTCGGTAGAGCACAACACTTTTAATGTTGGGGTCTTGGGTTCGAACCCCAAGCGGGTCACACAGACAAAAGGGTATATAGGCATCTGCGAAGGTGCCTATATACATTTAAGGTTATCATTCAGTAAGTTATAGTTTCGATACTCTACAATTTGGTTCACATATTATGTGTACCACGCAAATACGCAAAAGTACGCAAGTCTGCGTAATACTACGCAAAGTTTGTGTACCAAAGTCGTACCAAGCGTGTGTACCACTTTAAGAAACTTAATTGTATTGTATATGAAAATAGCAAAAACAAGAGTTGTCTTCGACAGACACAAGAAAGCCACAAAGAAGGTGGCAGCGTCCGTTTACATTGAAGTTTCGTATGACAGAGTGCGCAACTTCTACAACACGGGTATCAAAGTTTGCGCCCATCAGTTCAAAGATGGGAAAGTGATTAACTGCGGGCAGATGGCAGAATACCAAGACCGCATAAACGACATGCGCAACACAATCGAGAATTACATAAACGATAAGATGAAGGCAAAGGAATCTTTCTCGCTTGACAATCTGAAGAAGTTTATGGACGGGCGCGTGTTCGGTGCAAAGGACTCGTTTCTGCGATTTATGCTTGCAAGGATTTATGAGCGTCCGATTGCAGAGTCAACAAGATGCGCTCACATATCTGTTTATAATACTTTGAAACATTGGGGGCGTATCAGACAGTTTAGCGACATTACAGAGGCTAACCTCAAACTTTGGGATGATCTGTCTCACCACAATGCCCAAAAGGCAAAGTCAGTCTGGAACTACCATAAGATACTGAAGATATATTGTCGTGAGGCGAAACGCTTTGGTCACATCAAAGATAATCCATACGACTATATGAAGTTCAAACGAGACAATTCACCCGGGCATCGTTTCATCACAATGGAAGAGATTGAGAAAATTAAGTCTCTTGAACTGACAGAGAAAGCACTTGTAGATGCTCGTCTGTGTTTCCTGTTTCAATGTTATACGAGCCTGTCTTATGCCGACATGCAACGGTTTGACATCGGTTCTGTAAGAACGGTAGATGGAAAAATGCGGTTACGCAGCCAAAGAGTGAAGACAAATGAAATGTATAACATTACTCTTATGAAGGCGGCTGTCAATCTTCTTGAAGAGTGTGGCTTTGTATTGCCTATACAAGATCTGCACTTCTACAATCGGAACTTACAGGCTATCCAGTTCCGCGCTGGCATTACGACACACCTAACGTCGCATGTCGGTCGGCACACATTCGCAACTTCCATTGCCCTGAAACATAAAATGCCAATTGAAGTCTTGCAGAAAGTCATGGGGCATGAAAGCATACGCACAACACAAGTGTACGCGAAAGTCCTTCAGGAGTCAGTCGATGCAGAATTTGACAGGCTTGACGATATTATATGATAATGTAAGAGCGGGTAGGTTCATTTCCTACTCGCTCTTTTTCTTTCATAGGGGTTCTTTATCTCGTTTTCTTCCAGAATTTTCGCGTAGAAGTCGTTTTCCTCTCTAAGTTCCCTGATAATTTCTTTGAGTTGTCTGACTTCTTTCTGATACGCTTCTCTGTCATAAGAACGATATGATTCTTCTGAAGGGTGACAGGTGCAACGTTCTATCTCACCAGAAACTGCAACAGCCATGCAGCCTGGTATAAGAACACGACCAACACCTTTTACATACTCGTAATGACACCTCATTTGAGTTCGCTCATTTTCTTGCTGAAAGAAGTTGTGATATTGTCGTACCGCACTTTCATCTTCCTCAACTCATTCAGTAATTCTGCCCTCTTTTGGGCGTTTCCAACACCCATCATTGAAAACTCCAGATTGTTGAAGCACTCCTGCAACTTCATTAGTTGTGACAATGAAGTCTGCAAGACTGACTTTTCTTTGTCAGTGGCGACTTTGCCGCGATACAGACGCATAATGACTTCCTTGTAGAAGTCCTTTGTTCCATCGTCTATCTCGTCGCATTCATTGATTGCGTCAATAAACTCATTGAAACGCTCTTCCATCATTTCATAGTTCTGCTCGAAACGACGGTAGTACGACTTTCTTTCCTCGTCGTACTTCTTGAATTTGGCAATACAGTCATTCTTTTCCTCAATGACCTTGCGCAATCTTCTTATTTCGGTTTGAGGTGTCAACTCCAGATGAAGATTCGGAATATATGCTTTCACCTCTTTTTCCTGTGATTTTTGACCAATTTTTGTTTCCATATCTTGCATTTATACTAAACCACCTTTACCCATAGATATAATTCGTATGGGCGCGTACACACACATGAACCTTATTATACTTTACCAACATCGCCTGTTTTTGATGTAGTCCATGTTGTGTAAAGCCAAAATAGGAAACAATTACCCATTGCCATTCACTCAAAAGTCGCCTTTTTCTATATGGGCACCTGTTGTCGTGGTTAGGACAGCGCAGGTTTTTACGACCTTGAGTATATCCTACTTGACCGAGCCGTTTTGTATATTGCCTGGTAAGGGCAAAGAGGACGGCACTGATTGAACCTCGTATGTCGGCATTATGAAAATGCCCTGCAAAGAGGGAAGTTCTTCGCAGGGTCATTTGCTTTATGCAGAAAGGAGGTGTAAAACCTTCCGAAAAGCCAGATATGTATGCAATTCTTCCCTAATTGCGCTGCAAAGATACACAGAATATCTGAATATCAAATTATGATTTAGATAAATTAACGGCAACAAAAACATTCTATTCCAAAGGAATAGGGCTTAATTTTGCAACATTATGAAACTTAAATAATCTAAAGAAACGAAAGAAATATCTCAAAATGCTTTAGATATTCAGATATTCTTCCTAAATTTGCACCCGAAAACACATGGTTAGTGGTATTCCCATGTAGCAAGAACGATTTACGAGGGCATTGGATGAGGTCTCTGAATACCACAGCAAGAGACGGATTCCTTTGCCCTTGACTTTTAAGAAAAATGAGTGTAATAGTAATTAACGGTAAAACCTATCGGTACAATGGAAAAATCTCCATCGTAAATGGCGACATTCTGGTAAACGGGAAGAAAGTCGAGAATTATGAAGAGCTGGAGAAAGACCAAAAACACATCAACATCGAGATTCAAGGCGAGGTCGAGAAGATTGATGTAGATGTCTGTGACACCATCACTGTTAATGGCAATGTCAAGAACGTAAAGACCATGAGCGGTGATGTCTATGTGAAAGGTGACGTAGAAGGAGACATTAAGACCATGAGTGGCGATGTTGATTGCGGCAATGTGGCTGGCGATGTGTCATCAATGAGTGGCGACATTAAATGACCGAGAACTATGCAAGTAGAAAGACGTACAATATCGTACCTGATATTCTTCTCGCAGGGAAAACATGTTCAGAGAACACCAGTGACAGGCGTTTCAAGCGACGAAGAATTACCGACACTCATAAAGTCAACTTTCAAAGGCAGGTTCAGAAGACCTCCAGCACTTACTTACAAAGATGGAGTAAGAATCGTTGTCAAACGTCTCGACCACGTTCATCACACCGTCACATTTGTAATGAACACGGTAATCTACAACAAGAGTGTGAGACAGGCACGAATTGAAGTAGAAAAGGCTATAAGGAATCAATAAATAAACTAATAACTCTAAAAGTAAAAACATCATGGAACATTTAGAATCAAAGATGCTGCAAGAGCAGTTTGCAAAGATGTGTGCCACTGGCAAACTCTTCCGCAGTAAAGTTACAGGCGACCAAGTATGGCAAGCCTACATGAGAGGTTTCGGCGAAGACCCAATCTTCCGCGACCCAGAATCTTCGGTGCATAACTGCAACCAATGCAAGCACTTCTTCCACCGCTACGGCAATATCGTTGCCATCACAGAAGACAACTCTATCATGACAATGTTCGACGGTGAGACGACGGACGAATACCGCGAGTCTTTCCGTCTTATGTCTGAAATGCTGAGAAACGCGCCCATTGAAGACGTTTTCGTTGAGACTTTCGACTATCTCTACAAAGCCGTCTATGCACGCTGCACAAAGAATGACTCAATGTTTGCGCTCAACCTCGACCACACGGTAAAGCGTTACACAAAGGAGGAGGCTGAAAAGTTTGGTGTGGTAAAGCCAAATGAGGTCAGAACTTTCAACCACTTCTGCGTAAGAGTGCCGAAAGAGTTTATCCACTTCGGACATGAAACGGTTGAGTCTATCCAAGGCCGCTTGCGCGAAGACAAAAAAGTTTTCAAACGTGCGCTGGATGAGATACCATCCGACACCATGCAACTTGTCATTGACCTCATTGATCAAGGCTCTTTGCTCAATGGTGAAACACATAAGTACAAAGTTGTTGAGTTCCTGAAACTCTCAAAAGTGTATGCACGGTTATCGGATGCGGAGAAAGACAACTGGTGTTGGGCTAATTTCTCGGCGAACTGCTTTGCCCGTTTCAGGAACGAATTGATTGGCAAGCTTTGCACAGAACTTGCAGAGGGTCGTGACATCAATGACGCATGTCAGGATTGGAACAAACGTATTGATCCTGCCAACTACATGAAGGCAACCGCACCTATCACGCAGCAGATGATTGACAACGCAAAGTCTTTCATTGCAGAAAACGGCTACGAAGAGTCTTTCACCCGTCGCTGTGCAACTATGGAAGATATTCGTGTGTGTGACATCCTCCATGCCAATGTTGGTGACGGAAAAATCAAGCCTGTGTCTATCCTCGATGGTATCAAGCCGACATCTACACGCCACAAGCGTAGTGAGTTTGACGGGGTGGAAGTTGTCTCGATTGACAAGTTTATGAAAGACATTCTGCCTGGGTGTACTTCAGTAGAGGTGTTCCTCCAGAACTCACATGAGAACTACTTTGTCACGCTTACAACTCCCGTCAGCAAGGATAGCAAGCCTATTTTCAAATGGGGCAACAACTTCGGTTGGACGTACAACGGCAATCTGGCAGGTAAGTCGGAGATTAAGGAAGCGGTCAAGGCGGCAGGTGGTTTCGTAAATGCACCATTCCGCTTCTCAATCATGTGGAATGAAGACGGTCGTTCCATTGTTGACCTCGATGCACATGCCATTGAGCCAACTGGTAGAGAAATCTACTATGGTTCGTACAAAGGTCGTAAAACTCCAGAGTGCGGCGGTATGCTCGACATAGATATGATCCGTCCTGAAGGTGTTGGTGTTGAAAACATCTTCTGGGATGAACCAGAGCGCATCAAGGATGGCAAGTATCGTTTCTTTATCGTGAACTATGATGGTGGTCGCAACTCTGGCGCAAAGGCAGAAATCGCTTTCGGCGATGAAGTCTTCACCTACATTGTTGACCATGAGATTATGCGTCCTGTTGACATCGCCACCGTTCACATCAAGAACGGCATGATTGACCATGTTGATCAGTCAAAGTATCTGGTTGATGGAAACGGCACGTCAAAGGAAATCTACGGGCTTGAAACCAATCAGTTCCACAAAGTGAACTTGGTGTGCCTGTCACCGAACCATTGGGATGGTGCTTTTGGCAACAAACACTACTTCTTCATGCTCGACGGGGCCAAGGCTCCAGAGTCAATCAGAGGTTTCCATAACGAGTTCTTGCTACCCGAACTTCTGGAACATCGCAAGGTGATGGAAGTTCTCGGTGCCAGATTGAAGGTCGAGTCAACAGACAAGCAACTCTCTGGACTTGGATTCAACGCCACCGTCCGCGACGAGGTTGTGCTGCGTCTGCAAGGCTCTCATAAGCGAGTAATCAAAGTTCAATTCTAAACGTGGATATATGAAACTCTTATTATTCGATTTAGAGACTACGGGAACGGACAGCATCAAGAACGGTATTCACCAAATTAGTGGTAAGATTATCATCAATGGTGAAGTCAAAGAAACATTCGATTTCAAGGTGCGTCCGAAGGAGGGTGCCGTGTATGACGAGAAAGCACTGGAAATTGGAAATGTGACGAAAGAGCAGTTGGAAGCCTACCCTGCTATGCGAGAAGTGTATGCAAAGGTCATTGCCATGCTTGACAAATATGTTGACAGGTTCAACAGGAGCGATAAGTTCTTCCTTGTTGGCTATAACAATGCACACTTCGATAACCAGTTCTTCCGCCAGTGGTTCACTGATAATGGCAACAAGTATTTCGGCTCTTACTTCTGGAGCAACAGTTTCGATTGTATGGTGCTTGCTACACCTGTGTTAGCGGAAAAGCGGCACAAGATGAGTGACTTCAAACAAGCAACCGTAGCCGAAGAGTTAGGTGTTGTCATTGATTCCGAGAAATTGCACGATGCCTCCTACGACATAGAGCTGTGCCATGCAATCTATGACAAGGTTTGCGGTAAATACTAACATGTAACATAATAATGGTGTCGTGGTGGAATTGGTAAACACTGAAAACGGTCTTAAAGAGGATGCCACTAAATCAAGATTACATCAATGACCGATAAGCCCTGTGGAGGGCTTGCGACTTCGAGAATCGCCGACACCATTTAACATTCTCTATTATGGATAAGAAAGAACTTAAAAAGAAGTATGACAAACTTGTTGCTGAAATAGAATCAGCACGAATGTATGACGGTCGCAACAAAGGCGTTGACCTTTACCAGTGTAAGGATTGCGGTTTCCAGTTCTATACGCGATACAAGGACAAAGGTGTAACACCGTTCACCGTAAGATGCCGCAACTGCGATCATGGCACAGCCATTCACGAAAAGACTATCACCGAACAGACGGCATCACTACTTGGCGTTAAGGTTCACAACTGGGTACGCCCTACATTTGAGCAACTACTGAAACTCAGTGATGGTGCTATTGAACATGTCCTGAATGGTGGTCTCATGTTGGAAGATGAACTTGAACAAAAGTCTGATATGGAAAAGACAGAAATCAAGAAGATTCAACGGATGGCTCAGAAACTCCTTGAGCAGCTACAAGGGAAAGAAGCATCTTTCCTGTTCATTGGTGACGAAGGAAACTGTTTCACAATCGGCGGTGATCCAACAATGATAGCAGCACAAATCTTGTTTGCAATGGTACGTTACCCCGTAGTACGTCAGATTATTCAGAAATGTGCTGACAACTACGAGTCTCTGAACGAGAAATTTGGTGAAGACGTTAGAAACCTCACTCTCGAACATCTTATTGAAGTAAACTCTGGTAATTAAAATTTAAACTTTACGATTATGAAAATTTACAAGAAAGCAAGCAAAAAGAAACTCCGTTTCAACACCAATCGTGGTGTTCTTTCAGTTGAACACTTGTGGGATTTACCAAAAGAGGAAATCCGCGAGTTGGTAATCAAAGCCCGTGAAGCCGCAAAGAAGTCTTCTGGCGAAGTGAACGATACAGAACTTTCGTTCCTCGACGCACCCGCTAAGACCAAGGCAACCGACGATGAACTGCGCTTCGAAATCCTCAAAGATATCTATCTTACAAAGAAGTCTGCCGAGGAAAAGGCACAAAAGAAAGCCGAGACCAAGCGCAATAACCAGAAACTTCTCGACCTCATTGCCCGCAAACAGGACGAGGCTCTTGAAAAGAAGTCCATCAAGGAACTTGAGAAGATGCTTGAGTCTGAAGACGAAGAGGACGAAGACGATGTTTAACTGTGAACTTTGTGAACATTGGTGCGCACCCAAATGTATAGCCCAAAACATCACACTTGCGCGTGGGCACCATGTTCTTAATTGTAACTTTTATAAAACAAAAAAAATGAAAACATTTGAAGAATTTATGGCTTCTATTGCCAGAAAGAGAGAGAACCCCGAAGAAAAGAAGTCTGAAATAGGGGGGGGGCTGACAACCTCTGACAACAAGAAAGTAGATGACAACTGTTTCAACAATGTTAAGATGATACTCGCAGGGTGCTCAAAGTCCAGAATCAGGAATCTGGGAATGGACGAACTTTTTGACAGACTGACAGAGAACTTCATCAAGGCTAACACAGAGGAAGACATCAAGCACTTTGTTAGCCACAACATTGCGCTGAAGTTGGCAGACTTTCTTATGCGATAAATAATTTATTCACTTAATTTCTCAAGTATTATGGAAGAAAAGAAAACAACGGGTATCTTAGGTTCTACCCTCAAACAGACCTTTAAGCAGATTAAGGACTCGCGCATTGATGCAATGCTCGAAGATTCCGAACTGAAGTATCGCCGTCAGATAGAAGACGTGTGCGCAAAAGTCCGTCAGTGTGACCGCGACTTGGAAGATGCTATCCTCGACATTCTTCCGACCAACGCCGGACAGGGCATTTCGCCAAGTGCTTTCGATGCCGATAAGTTGATGAACAACCGTATCAGCACCCTTATCACACGTCGTGAGCAGTCTGTGCGCCTTGGTATTCTCGTCAATGACTACGAAACGCTGTTTGGTGAATACCCAGACATGAGCAAGGTGAAGCCTTACCTCACTCCAGAATGGAAGTCTAACATCAATAAAGAGCAGGAGGGCTAACTCATGGGTAGTGGTAGTTATTCATATATGTCGGCTCATGCCCGTAGTGCAGAACGGACGGCTGCTTATTCCCATCTGTCCGAGGCTGCGGCCATGGAACAGGCTTTCACACAAAAGCACATTGATTCAGAAATGATAATCAACGGCAAAATCCGTGAAAGCCGCGACTCAGAGGAACACCCCAATTCGTTCCCAATCATCATCGCGCTTGACACAACAGGCAGTATGGGTCATATCCCAATGGACTTGATCAAAGGCTCTTTCCCAGAGATTATGAAGTCCATCATTGACGCGGGTGTGCCAGATCCACAAGTATGCTTCATCGGTGTCGGCGACTGCTACTTTGACAATGCACCCATCCAATGCGGTCAATTCGAGAGTAGTGACGAACTCATGGAGAAGTGGTTTCAGAAGGTTTACCTCGAAGGTAAGGGCGGTGGAAACAATGGTGAGAGTTATAATCTTGCCTGGTATTTCGCAAGCCGTCACACCATCACTGACTCATGGGAGAAACGTCACAAGAAAGGCGTTCTGATTACGATTGGCGATGAACCGTGTCTGGCAGAAGTTCCGCAAAATGCCATTGTGGATTTGTTCGGCGACGGCGCACAGGCTGGTATTCTTTCCACAACACTTATCGAAGAGGTAAGTGAACAATGGGAGTTGTATCACGTCCACATGGGCGACTTGCCAATCTACAATTCTATCATCAGCAAGTGGCGCGGACTGCTTGGAAACGAGCGTGTGGTAGTGCTTTCTCGCAAGAACTACAACCTCGTTCCCGTCATTTCGTCCATCATTATGAACGTGTTTAATGGAAGTGCCAATGTGACAGCGGAAACAGAATCCAATGTTGCAGCAGCACCTACACAAGAACAGAAAATCACGCTCTGATATGAAGACGCAGATTGTTCTTGGAACATTCTTCGGCGACGAAGGCAAAGGCTCTACTGTTCAATGGCTTTGCAAAGAAGCCATTGACCGTGGGGAAAAGCCTATTGTTATCCGATTCTCTGGCGGTCAACAGGCAGGACACCGCATCATCGCCAATGGCATCGAACATGTATGTAGTTCCTTTGGCAGCGGTGTACTGCTTGGTGTTCCAACATATCTCGACCGCAATGTGATTATTGACCCTATCTGTATGTACGAAGAGTATCAGCAGTTGGTTGCGAAAGGCATTACGCCTGTAATCTACATCAACGACAATTGCCGTATAACAACACCTTACGATGTCAATGCAAACGTCAACGACTCAAAAGTATTGGGTCACGGCAGTTGTGGAATGGGTATCTATCACACGTTCAAACGGTGCGAATTTATGAAACAGTCAGAGTATGGGATTTATTCTCTCTATGGCTGTGGAATAACAAACCCGTCGAAATGCCTTGGAATTGCCAGAAACTATTACAAAACAGAGGCATTGCCAGAACTTGATAAAAGGTTTGTCGAAGCCTGTGAATGGTTGAGAAAAACAGCGAAAAACGAACCTATCATATCGGGGGCGGCATTCCGACATTATCATGTGAATGCAGAAAATGTAACCTACATCTTCGAAGGTTCCCAAGGTCTTCTGCTTGACATGGAATGTGGCTTCATGCCAAACTGCACACCGACAAAGGTGGGTCTGAATGGTGTTTCAAAGACATTCCTAAAAGACGCGGAGGTGTTTCTCGTTATGAGGACATACCTAACACGGCACGGTAACGGTTACAACCCATTCCGTGAAGATATGGTTAGAGAATACTTTTCTCTTGACGAACCGACGAACCCCAATGATGGTTTTCAGGGTGTTTTCAAGTATGGAGTGTTTGACGAAAACCTGCTTCGCCGTGTGATAGACAGACACCACATCGACAATCTGAAACTGCAATACCAGTTCAAACTATATGGTGTTATAACACACCTTGACTGCGTAACGATGGACAGCATACCGTACCTTGACAGGAAAATGGACTTTTCGAGAGATACGGTTAAGCAATTCCTGTATTTCCAGGCAATCTATTTCGACAAACTCTACGGCTCATACAGCCCAGAACTAAGTAACGAACAATTCAAACTTATCATTAACAATGAATAAAGAAGATATTGAAGTAAGAGTTAAGGAGATTATCGCCGAAAAAGCAGAGTGCGATGTCTCAGAGGTTAAGGAACAGACCAATCTTGAGGAAACTCTTGGTATGGACTCACTTGACAGAGTGGAACTAATCATGGATATCGAAAAGGAATTTAGTATCACTATTCCCGACGATGATGCAGAAAAGGCTATCACAACGAAAGATTATGTGGACCTGGTTGTTAAATTCAAAAAGTAATAGCAATGAAGAAAGAAGAATACATCGAGAAAAGCAATGCTCTTCAGCAACAGCTCAGAGAGTTGCAAGAAGAGTACATCAAGACGAACATCACCTATCCCGTTGGAACCAAGGTAAAGGTTATCAATGATAAAGGTAAAATCCGCATTGGTGTTGTCACAAACAACATTATCGAAAACAACAATGTTGTACCTTACGTCAACATGATCACACAGGCTGGCGAAGTAAGCAAGCGTCGAATTGTTGTGTGGACGGCAGACAGGATAGAAACCATTGATGAGTAGTGTCATGGCAACGAACAATGTAATCAAAAGTCCGAGAGGGGCAGCAGCAGAGTACGCCAAACATAGTTTCAGCGCATATAAGCGTTGCACGAATGGCTGTGCCTACTGCTACCTTAATCGCGGAGTGCTGAGTAAGGAACTTGGTACTGGAACACCAGAACTGCGCTCATGCTTCAAGTCAGATGATGATGTGATGAAAAAGTTTGTGAAAGAACTTATCGCACATCGTGACGAACTGATTGCCGACGGAGGCATCTTCTTCTCATTCATAACAGATCCATGTCTGCCAGAAACAATTAGCCTTACTCGTAGATGTGCTATAATGGCGATGGAACAGGACGTGCCTGTTACAATCCTCACAAAAATGGCGCAATGGTCTTATGGTATCTCTTCATTAGACATGATTGATGTCGGAAAAGAAAGAGGACTCCTTTGTGTCGGTTTTACCCTCACAGGTCACGACGAAATGGAGCCAAAGGCTGATTCAAACGCTGCGAGAATATCTGCAATGAAACTCTTGCACGACCAAGGCATTAAGACCTTCGCAAGCATTGAGCCTGTCATTGACTTCGATAGTTCACTCTCTATGATTGAGCAGACTATTGATTTCTGCGACCTCTACCGTATCGGACTTCGCTCTGGAGTGAAATCAGACTACTACGATGGTGATAAACTTGCATTTTTCATCGGACAGGTGGAGGGTCTGATGCAACTCAAACATGCAAAGGCGAAAGTTTATTGGAAAGAGTCTGTTAGGGAAAGAGTTGTTTTCGCCGCCCCAGACTACTGGACTTCTCGTAACAACGTGAATGCAGACTACAACATCTTTATTCAATGACAGATCTCCAAATTGAACAGATTTTTGCCATTTCCCACATTTTGCGTGAGTTTGGCTTTCACAAGGAATCTACTCACTATTTTGTAAAACCAAAAGGTGAGCAAGCAACTTTGTTGAAGATAAACCTTGCGAATTTCTGGAACTTTAAGCATTATGATTGGAATAAAGCAGAAACATATAAACCAAGTATGGGAAAGGCATGGAATGCTTTGGGAAGAACAAATTACCCTATCTTTTCTGCATTTGAAAAGCCTGGTTATATTTGCACAGTTCCAAATGATAATCAAATCTTGTCTTTTGCAGAACGTCATGGATTCAAGATTAGTATTAAAAGCCTATCTGATATAATCTTAGATTTGATAGTTGCATACAGAGAAAAGAAGAAAGATAATAAGGCATTTGAAAAATACAAGAAACTAATTTAATTAAAAAAGATAGATATGGGAGCATTCATTTCAAAACAACCAAATGGAAAGTATTGTCGATTCTCAACAGTTGTCGATACTTTAACACACATCAATATGACTGAAGAAGAATATATTGAAATGTGTGCCGAAAGAGCAAGGGAAGAAGCCCGTGACGTTCTTAAAAACTACCTTAAACCATTCAGCATGGTTAAAGATTATTTCCGTCCTAATAACAATACGGTGGAAGAGTTCAATTCCTTGCTGAAAGAAATGGGAGAAACAGAACTACTCAATCCAAAAGATCACGAATAAAAATCAAAACATTATGAAAGAAATCAAAATCAACGTGCCTGACAATCAGGCTGAACTTTTTGCAGAAAAACTTTCTGCATTGATCAAAGAGTGTGGTGGCGAAACCAATCTTGGAACAGAAAAAGAGGAAATCGACCTCTACGACACTTCAATCCCCATCTGGGAGCGTATCAAAACTGTTGAGGATGCCATCGCCTACACAGGTATGACATTGCCAGACTGCATCGGCGAACTGCCTCTTGATGTGCAAGCCATGATGAAACTGCGTATCGTCTGTGCTGCATACAACGAACTGACGGTTGATGAACTTGACCAGTTCCCGTTATTCACAGAAGACGAATACCGCTACTATCCTTGGTTCTTGCTCTATACCAAAGAAGAGATAGACAGGATGGATGAAGAAGAAAGAAGTCGCGTCCTTGGTCGCTCGTACTACGTTGCGAATGCGTACGCGGGGGTCGCTTGCTCGTACGCGTATTACGCCTCCTCGTTCTCGAGCGCGTGCAGCGGCGGTCGGCTCTGCTTCAAAACGCGAGAGCTGGCTGCGCAGTGCGGAGAGCGTTTCGCAAAATTGTGGGGTCAGTTCTTTGCTTTCCTCAAAGAAGAAGACTGAATCAAATAGGGGAAATTCCCCTATAATTTCCCTTGATTTCCCGCGAAGAAAGAAATCCTCTGACGGTCAAACAATTACACCGTCGGAGGATTTTCTCTGCAAATAAGATTAAAACAGACTTACGGACACGCCAACACCGATAAACGGTTCAAAAGTCTTTGATTGAAAGCCATACCCATAACCGCCAATGATTCCGACATTCCATCGCCGGAACTTCTTTTTTTCGATGGTTATTGTTTCGTGAATCGTATTTGTAATAACTTTCTGCCTTACAAAGATACTATCCAAGTTCGGTCTATAACCGCTTACATAAGCCGTATATGTACTATCAGAATAGACTTTCTGCGTAATCTCCAATTCAAGACTATCTTCCATTTCTTCGTTAGGAACGGTATGTGAAAGATTTGGCAAAGAATCTTGAACGGTAGGTGGAAGTTCCAAATCTTTTTTCTTCTTTGGTATCGGAACTTTTATACTACCGACAACAGTTTCCGTCTTCGCATTGGGCATAGAGTCTTTCTTCTCTACGTACTGAATAACGGTTACGCTATCTCTCACAACTTTCGGACGATCGTTCATATCTCTGTACTGCTTGTAGTTCCAGAACAAAGAAACGCCAAGCAAGATAAGCAGCGAAAGAACGATGTAAGATAAGATTTTCTTTTCCATAACTCAGATGTTTTTGTACTCCGTCTTTGCGTCGAAACAAGGACAACCCTTTATCCACTCAAAAGGCTCTATGATTCCGTTTCCGTTCTTGTCTGGCGAAGTATCACGATGTCCGATAATCTTTGCTTTCGGATAAAGAACCTTCAAGTCTTTCAATAGTTTCAGCAAAGCCGCTTTTTGCTTTGCTGTGCGAGTGTCCTTTATCGGAAGTTTGTTGTAGGCGACACCTGGGATATTCTCAAGACCGCCAACATAACTTACTCCGATTGAGTGAGTATTGTGATTTGTGCAATGGGCTCCACTGACATTGACATCCCTACCCTTATGGATAGATCCGTCACGATAGATAACGTAGTGATAGCCGATAGTGGTAAAACCACGTTTCTTGTGACTTGCCGTAATCTGTTCAACAGTCATATCCTGACCTTCTGGAGTAGCAGTACAATGTATGATAATCTCATTGATCACCCTCTTGCTTTTTTGCAACGTGACAGATGTCTTTCCAGATGGAAAGAGTTTCGCCCACGTCTTATCGCCAACTATTCCATCGGCAACAAGACCATGCGCCTTCTGATATTCCTTGACGGCTTCCTCGGTTAGAATACCGAATATACCATCAACATAGAGGTGCAGGGCTTGTTGCAAAGCCCTGACCTCATCGCCTCTACTTCCTTTCTTTAGTACCATGTCCTTTTTTGCTTTTGTGGTTCCACTTTTCATGTTCTTTCTTACGAATTTGCTCAATCTTCTTGTCTCGTATGACCTGTTCAGCCTCTTCCTGCGACGCATTCAGAGGCGAACGCATGAAGATTACACGCAAAATCCCTTTCAGAGAAATCTCCACACCGTATGGCTTTAGTATATTGCTGACTATGCTTCCACCCTCAATCGCTATGACAAGCAAGCAACCCCATTTTGCGGCGGTGGTTTCTCCACCCATCGCAACATCTAAAAGGCACACCATGATAACCCAACTGAAGTAAGTCACCATCTTACCCATAGTTTCCCTAAAGGCTGTAGATGGCGAAACTTCCACACCGAGTTTGATGGACTTCCTTATGCCAGATATGAGGTCTGTGAGGATAACGACAAACATAACAATAAGCCAGGGTATCATCATCTGAATGCTATTCTGGATGAACCCGATGGCTACAGGAGTGAAGAGACCAGAAGTTGTCTGTGTGATAGTGTTGTCTAATTTCATACCATTAAAAAAGTTTTTACGTTAAACAATAAACAAAGACAGACAGCATACACGAAACTTCCACCCAGAAAAAGTTTCTACTGCCATCCTTTGCTGCGAGAGTATAGCCGATATACAAGAACCATATCAGTAGCAACAGCGGTTGGTTAAGGGCTACCAACAACTGTGATGCTATTCCTGCAACGGCAGCGCACACATAGTGAAGAGTGTTCTTTTCCTTTGCAACCAAGGGCGATGCTCCGACGAAAAGTATTCCTGCAACCATGAAGAAAGCAATGAACCGTGTCGAATCAGACACCTTTTCCATCAGAGGTGGCATAAGGAGAAAGCCAACTATCCACATCACAGCGGAAAACACCCACTTCCATTTCTTGTCAAGATTGAACACCGTCGAAGAAATGCTTTCGGGTATTTCCTTATTTTTTATTACCATGGCCACAACATAGGCGACAATGGCAAACATTGCTATAAATACAAGGCTATTCATAATCGTCATTCCAAACAGAGTTACTAAGTTGAGAATCGTTGTCACCAGAACATTCAAATGTCGGGTCTGTAATGCTGTCACCTCGCAATGGAAGCCCCGACATACTATCAAGTAGCGGGTCACTTCCTATGCTCATATAGGCAATGTTCGGTGTATGATAAGTTTTCATGCTTCGCCGTTTTTAAGTCCTAATGTTTGCACCCATTCTTTCGCGGAGTCCTTTTCGACCCAGCCTACATTAAGAACTTCTATGATGTAGGCGAGAGCATTTGTGTAGAAGTCTGTGAATGTAGCCATGTCTTCAAAGACAAAGTAGTTCGGTTCGCCTTCAGTCTCTCCGAGTTTGAACTTGATTGGTAGCGTTGCTCCTCCTGTCTGTACCGCAACATCGTATGCTGCCTTGAAGTTGAACTGATTTTCAGTCGATAGCCACACATTGTAGCCATTCCACTGATAGCCGGACAGAATCTTTTGATCCGTAAGTTCGTTCACATGGTTTGTGATAACCTCCAACACTTCCATTGCCGTAGGCTCATGGTCAAAAGTATGTCGGAAATCATACCCCATGCCGTTCTCTTCACCATAGCCATAGATTAAGACGGCTCTCTTTGTCTTGTGAATGATAAGGCTGTCATGCCTTTCTTCAGTACCATAAACTTTTTCCATAACGCACAGTGTTTTAAGTGAATTGATAACGTACCTTGCCCTGTCCGAAATACTGAGGTGTAATCTTGCACTCAAACGGAATGTTGTTCGCCTTACGAAACTCATCCAACCAGAACTTTTGTTCAGAATCATTCGTAAGATACTTACCAATAGTGCCATCGTCTCTCTGGAATTGAACGACATAACGATTGCCGTTCTTTGTGGGAACGTCTGGCTCAAAGTCCAGAACTACTATGTGCATATTAACCAACGTCCTCAGAGATACCTCTTGACCCGTCAGCATACGCTTACCATCCTTACCAGTGTATTCAACACCGTTTTTTTTCATCTGCTTAACTTTTTCGCTAAATGATTCCATATTCTTACCTGTTAAAGTTTTATACAAGTGTTTGCAGTCACCCCATTTCGCCATGCCTTTCAGACTTCCTATGATCTGCTGTCTGCGTTTACGGCTCTTGACCTTGTGAAGTTTCCTTGCGGCCTTCTGCTTGGTGCGCTTGCGCAGTTTTCCTTTCTTTCCGTCATATACAAAGCCGAGAAAGTCTATACCCTCCTCAATGGGTCTGACACATTCATTCGGCTTGACTTCAAGTTTAAGCTCAGCAGCCTGTTCGTGCATGATGTCACGGAGCAGCCAAAGTTTGCGCTTACTCGATGCAAGAATTACAATATCGTCACAATAGCGGTAGTAGTACCTTACACCAAGAACGTCCTTGAAGTAATGGTCAATGCCGCTAAGGAAGATATTACCATAACATTGTGACGAGCGCAAACCGATGGAGAGTCCTTTCTCCATCATCGTCACAAAGTTGTGGAGTATCGGCAAAAGTATCGGATCTTTGATTTTATCCTTGACAAATTCCCACATCAGGTCTTGGTCAATGCTTTCAAAGAACTTTCTGATATCGCACTTGTAGAAGTATGCCGTACCCTCACGGTCATTCTCAATATCATGCCGCATCTTTACAAACAGCCTGTGCATACCGCGTCCAGGAATACTTGCGGCAGAAGTTTTAATGACACTTGGGTACAGCACATCTTCCACAATGCGCATGATGGCATTACAACCGATTCTGTGTTCTACGCACGGACTTTGCACTTTGCGTATCTTGGAACCGTCCGTAACCCACATTTCTCGATAGTGGTTGACACGGAAACTTCCGTCGGAAATCGCCTTCGTAGTACGCTCAAGAATCTCTTCTCGCCTTTTGCGATAGTGGGTTCTGCGAGGCTCTGGAAGTTGATCTACGACCTCATCAAACGCCCTATCCATGTTAGAGCGTTCAACTATTCTCGGTATCAGGAAGCCATATCTCTTTGACATTTGTCGATATTTATTTTCTTCTTCGTTTCTTGTGGTCATAGGGCTTTCGACATCTTTGCAGAAACTACTTGACCATAATCGACCACACCCTGTGATGTTCCGGCTTTCCAATTCTTTCCAATTCTTTGCGGGTTGGAAAGTATTGCTGTTGCCGAGGCTCAAATCCCTCGTTGTCAGCCATCACTTATCCCGTAAGTGTTCGCCGTAGCAACGATTATCTTCTGAATGTCGCCCAACCCGTGAGCATTATCCCAGAAGCAGAGTTTCGATTTAGCAGAGCCGACCGCCGTTGTTCGTGTTCGAGTTCGAGGAGGCGTTATTCGTGTTCGAGTAAGCGACCCCCGCGTTCGCATTCGCATTGTTGTTCGAGCGACCAAGGACGCGACCAATGGGATTTTCTACCTTTTTTCTCATTACGTTTTTCTTATTTCGTTTTACGTTTGTTCGTTTGTCGTTTTGCAGGGGCGACTTTTTCAAGCCGCCTCCGCTCTACGCTTTTCAGAGTAGGTCTTCTTCGTTCTCAATCTCTCCGAAGAAGCAGAGCCGACCGCCGACGTTCGTGTACGAGTTCGAGGAGGCGCTATTCGTGTACGAGAAAGCGACCCCCGCGCTCGCAAGCGCATTGTAGCTCGAGCGACCAAGGACGCGACCAGTAGAACCATTTGATGATTGATATGCGGCATATCCTGTTGCATAGTTGCTGTCACCAGCGTATGAACTTACAACAATGTCACAATATCTGCCGAAACGGACACGGGCGACATTGGATGCCTGATTAGCGGTAGCAACCTTCACCCTACGCTCGTTACCGTCCTGTTGCACGATATTGTAGTAGTAATCAATGCTACTTCCAGTCGGTGCGTTACGTTTGTTTTTCTTGAAGGCGGCAAACGTAGGCGTGTTGAGACAGCCCTTATCCATCCATTCGTAGGTTGAAGCCGTCCAACATTCCAGACCCCACATCTTGTTATGCTGGTTCTGTGCAGGATAATCGGAGTCGCCGAAAGCAATGCTGTTTCTGACACCAGTCGTTTCACCAGCACTTGAACCACGTCCGACGATGGTCTCAATGTCGCGTGTACCAAACCATGCCATAAGCAGGTTCGCCATGTCTTTTGAGGTCTCGTAGGGTACGGTGCTGTATTCTCCGTTCTGTACCTCCGTCTGTGCAGTGCGCACACTTGCAAGGTTGAAGAAGTCCTGTGCAGTACCGTTGATTCTGGTACTGGTATTGAGTGCCGTAGGATTGCCGTCCGAGTCGTAAGTCCATGCAGCGACCTGTGTAGATGTTCCGCTACCTCTCGATACGGTCTCTCCACTGATAGAGCGAAGTCCGCTTGTGGGTGTTCCACCAGTGGTGATGCCAGCGGCATATCCCTGATAGACACCGATAAGCTCTGGCTTATGCTCCACCCAATCCGGCTCAATGGCTTCAACTTCTGAAGAGTCAGTGACAATGACTTCGACACCAGACTTTGCGGCTGATGCGTTTCTGCAACAGAAATAGAAATACTTTGCACCCTCTGGAACGGTTCTGAAGTCATAGTCGCCCTCGTCGTTCATAAAGTCTGCTGGGTTGCCGCTTGCATCTGCCATCAAGAGATTGTTGATTGACAAGATGTTGCCGTTCTCGTCTTCAAAGACGTGTGAGAAGTAACTGTGATTGATTCCTGGGAATCTCACCTGCTTCATTCCTTCTACCGAAACTCTGTACGTTGAAAGTTCTGTGGCAGTCGTGAGAAGGTCGTCAACAGAAACACCAGAAGAATAGAGTTCGTTGGTGATAGCCTTTCCTGCGACATACAAGATGTTTGACAGTTGGTAACGGATGGTGTTCGCTGCCGTACTTGCAGGACATTGTGTGTTGGCAGAACAGAAGAAATGTTTTCTTGCGTTCTTATAGTCATTGACACCTTTGTACCAATAGTGTGGCAGATACATGAACACGTCATATCCTTCACCGTTTGGATCGGTGGGATTGAAAGAGTTTCCGTCGGCTGTCTCTGTAAGGCTGTTTTTCGACAACTTTGTTACTCTCATCTTGTGTGTGGAGTTGTTGACACGACCGCTACACAACTGGCTCTTGTCACGGATAAGTTTCACATGACCGCTACCGACATAGTTCAACGGATGCTGGTTGAGCAATGAACTATTGTTATTGTAGTGTGCCGTTGTCTCGCCGTTTTCAGCGTCGTAGTAGTCGTAACCAGTCTGATTGTCCTCATTCGTGATGTTACACGGATCAGTTTCAGAATCGTCGAAGATGTACTGAGAGTATGGTGCTGCCTCCAGTTCGAGTCCACACTGAGCAAAGAAACTTCTCATCGTCTCGAAATCGTCCACAACGTCTATGAGTTGGACTTTTCCGATAAGTGCTGGATATGTCTGCTCTGTTCCTTGTGCGGTCAAACCACGATAGCCTGACATGAAAGGCCGTATCATTGAAGAGCGGACACGCCCGGACATACCCTCGATGCGCACATGGTCAATGTTCGGACACATCGTCATAAGCGTCTGCCATGACAGGTACGGACATTCTGCAAAGTTTAATGCAGTGATGTTCGCTGTTCCCTGCAAGGTAAGTCCGCTATGTCTGAGCTTTGGCAGATAGCGCAACGTCAGAGTTTGAAGTGAAGACGGCATGACCAAAGTATCAAGAGGTGAACCTTCTGGAAGTTTAATTTGCGTCAAACTTGTTCCACCTGCAAGCAAAATCGTGAGTCGTGTGTGCTTTGACAGGTCGAAAACGCCTGTTGTGCCAGTATGAACCGCTGTTTGTCCTGTAATGTCAACATACTCTAACTTTGCTATGTCGCCAAGCGTTAGGGGGGCATTGGCTACGCCTTTCGTTGCAGGCATGACTAACTTTGACAGCATTGTGCATAGCGAGAGGTTGACCGTACCGTTCAACTGACTGCCCAACTCTGTAAAGTCAAGCTCGATGATACAACTTGCACCACCCAACATAAGCGGGTCGTTGGTCGCAAGCGTATCGGTGAAGTTCAGCGTCAAACTTTCTCCAGCAGCAGCCCTCGATGGTCCCTGCAACCATATTCCGTTAAGTTTGTAACCGAAATAGTAGAGGTCGCCACTCTTCAATGTCAGGTGCGACGGCGTATCGCTTGCATTGCGCACGACGGTGAACGTGATTACGTCGCCGTTATAGTTTCCTGCACCATACCTTGCATCTAAAAGTCTTGCACGGTCGGTCAAGAACTGTGTGCGGTGCAACTCACGATTACCAGTCAAAGTATAGACATAGTTCATCGTGTTAATGGTGTCGATGTACTTCAGTTTACCACTTTTGTTGTACTGCCTTTCACTCCAGTTGCCCTGCATGACAGTGTTGAACTCATTGAGCATGACTTGTGTGGTCAACTGATTGCGCAAGTTTGCGGCGCAAGTCTTCAGCTCATCCTCGAAGTTTGCGAGAACGAGACACCAGAGCCAACTATTGTGACCCTCGAAGGCGTACTTAGAGCGTTCCGTGTCGTAAGTGTCGCGGGTGACGTTGTAGAGATAAGCCATGAAGGCATCGTTACGGATTGACATGGCTGTGTCGCCGTCGTAGAAAGTAGCCCACCATATCAGTCCATCCCATGTACGCCACAAAATGTTCTTGGCTCTCTGGTCAACGCTTGCCCAATAATCCGTGAAAAGATAATAGGTCAACAGGTGGTTGACGTTGAAATAGTCGCTTGCCTCGCTCTTGAACTTGCTCGACACCCATTTTGCTTTGCTCTCGTCGCTCCAACCAGCCGTTGTGCCGTAATCTGGGTTAGTGCGCATGGCAGACGGCACACAGTCATAGATCCAGCCAAAGAGTCGTTTGATGGCTGTCTGCGCACCGCCCCAATCAGAGTAAGAACCCGTGCCGATTGTCGCCCATTTAGCGTCTTCTGGATGGTTGAACTCAAATCCATTGTCAAATTCAGCCGCAAGTTGGTTTGCTAATGCCTGACTGTTGGCAGAACCAGCACTTTGGAAGAGTGTCATGGGCGACGAGTTTGTCAAAGCCTCCAATGCAAACGGCTTGGTATCGGGTCCTACAAGAACCATGTTTGGCTCTTCGTCCGTTCCTTGGTTCTCGTATCTGCGGAAATCAACCTCATTTCCGTTGCCGTCTTTTACGCCCTCCATGCCGAAGATCTTACCAGACTTCGACTTCTCGTTGTTAAGGACAAACTGACCGCAATATCGCAAAGTGCCGTTTTCATTGGTTCCGGCATAGATGTCGCAGGGAAGACCGTCAATAGCCTGTCTCACTCTTGCATCGTAAGCCTGTGGTGGCGTATCAAGATGCAGAGCGTGCATGATGTCGTTAAACAGGTGTGCGCCACCAGTGTTCATTACCAAAGAAGAATCCACAAAGTCTGTTTTCGCACAGATAACGGCTTGCTCAATGCTGTTACCGCTGCCGCGCATTGCATAGCCCTTTGCGGTTTCAGTTACATCTACGCCACCGATGATAAGAACTTTTGCAACAGAACCTTGCTGTGTAGTGAGGTAGATACGGAAGTTCTTGTATGGGTACTTCACAGAAGATGTACCTTGGATTCTGACACGGACGTTTCTTGCTTCAAAACCCTCACCGATGGGGTTGCCGCTTGCATCAAGTGGAGGCTCCCATTTCACCAGGTCCGCTTTGAAGTTTTGCTTTTTGTCCGTACAGGTGAAGAGGTCGGAAAGTCCATAACCGCTATCGTCGCTTCGGATAATGGTAAGAATACCACGACCGCGACTAAGCAACGTGTCATGGTCTATGGCAATGTTGCCATCACTGTCCGTAGTGTTGTTGATGTCGCCGACGGCATTGTTGGTGTGCGCACTCTGAATCAAAGCTGCCGTTGGACGGTCGATAATCCAGTTGCCAATAACTTCGTCAGCACTCAATGGTGTGCGGTAGTAACGCAACGACCGTATTCTTACGTCTGCTTTGTCCGAATCAATGGTGATTCCTACAGGTGTGTTCTGTCTCAACGAACCTGTATAGCGGTTAGCACGGCTCAACACACCATTGATGAAGAGCATTGCCAGACCATATCCATTCGTCACGGGTTGAACAACAAATGAAAGGTGAACCCATCGGTCAATGGCAATGTTCATCGAAACGCCATGAGGACGGGTAATCTTCAACTTTACTTTGTTCGCTTCATCAACAATGTTTCCATTGTAGTCAATGTAATTGCCGTTCTCATCAACAAGGTCTTCAGCAGTGGTGATTTCCTCAACACCGCCAAAATAGAGACCTGCCTCCTCGGTCGTAATCTTGACACCCATCGGATAGCCGTTGCCGTCGTTGTCACAAAGACAGCTCAGAACTGTTGCACCGCGCTCCATGACCTGACTGACCATCACTTCCATTTCAAGAGTCATACCTCCGTTCTGGATGGAGTAGTCGCCGTCACTGGCATCAAGCACGAATGGCTTGACATCAATGTTTGCCCTTGCGCCATTGGTAAGCAACAGCGTATCTACGCCGTCACTACCCCTGTTCCAGCCGTTGGTTCGCCAGTCAACACCCGTGAACGTGGTGATACCACCCCAATCAGCAGGGTTGGCTTCGCCGTTATTGCGCCCTGTAGCAGTCAACTTTGTGCGATAACCTACGGCTTCGCTCTCAGTTACACCCGATGCGGCATTGACGGTAACGCCGAATGTCCTGTATGCTGTAATATTGTCGTTGTTCAAGGCTATAACCATCGTGTGATTTCCCGCTGTGTCAAAACGCTGGCTTATGGTTTGCAACGTTCTGTCTGCCGTCAATGTCTGGGTCACAACACCATCAACGCTTATGAAAATCGTACTCGCCAATGTGTCGTTGTTCCACGCTGCAATGTCAATGGTCAATTCCTCAAACTGAGCAACGGACAACGGTAATGCTGTAACTCCGTAGGCGTATGGAAGTGGCATACTCGACAACTGACTGACATCGGTCTTCATGCGAATACCAAGATAGTCCGCTGTGCCACCTGCCTTCAGTACATCTACGCTCACGGCATTGCTCAACAAACCTGCACTCTCGGCTATCAACTGTACGTTATGCCGTCCGGCACTTAGGTTGCTCGCTGTCAGATAGACGTAGTTTCGCCCTGTGCCGCTGATGCTGTCTGTTGCGTCCAACACACCATCTACCCACACTCTCAATGTAGTTCCCGTTGGAACGGTATAGGTATATGGGATGGCTATTGTCTGTCCGTCGGTATATCCGTTGCTCAACGCCAACTGACTCGCAGGGTCAAAGGTAGTAGCAAGATCCATCGTTATGACGGTTACACTCTTTGAGCCGCGACTTGTCTTTATTTCTTCGTCAATAGGCGTAGTAGCAACGACACTGATGCTGACCGTACCTGCCTGGTTGATGATTTCAGGACTAAGCGTGAGAGTGTTTGTTGTTCCAACGGCTACTTGTGCATAGGTCTCAGTATAGACTGTGGTAGTACCTATCTTAACTGTCACGGCTACGGTCTGTGCCGGATAGTTTACGCGCTCACTCACACCCTCAAACTTTCGTAGGCAGTCATAGCCCCATCTGAGACTGATGCTGTCACCAAGTTTGATACGGGATGCTGAAAGAAGTTCAGTTGTGATTACAGGCTGGATGATTTCACCGACTTCTTGCGCTGCTGGTATCAGAACTGTCAAATCGTCAAGTTTGTCACCTGCGGCATTGAAGAAGTTTAGTTCTATCATTGAGCCGTCTTGACTTGTCTCGCCCAACTGAATGTCGGCAATGAGGTTGGAGTTGATAGCATTGATCTCCGTTGCAACTGCACCTGCTTGTGCGGCATTGGCGTTACTCGGATTGGTAACGTCTGCTGTAACCGAAGGAACAATGATATTCACCTTGCCGTTTGCGTCTTTCGTAACTTCTGTGTTGTTCACAATAACGCCAGCAACTTTGCCAGCGATACTTGTTTCATGGGCTGATAGTTTCGCCTTCAGAAACTCTTCGACCCGTTCTTTCTTCAAGCCCCACTCTTGCCCGTTCTGGTATGTGCCGCCCCAAGGCTGGTCGAGACTTGTAATCTCTTGGTCAATCGTTACTTTCTTTGCCATAAATCTTTATTTTGTATTTGTGTTCTTGTGTTACTACCAAGGCTCGCTACGATACCAACCATCACTGCGAAACCATGCTCTAATGTTTTCAATGGCTTCTTTCATTGCCATCATTATTCGCCGTCGGAATGTACTCATGTGCTTGCGGCCTCCCATCCCGCGTAAAGTGCAAGGTTGTTCTCGATACTTACTTGATAGGTATTGCCGTTCACCCATTCCGGCTCTTCACTCCATCTTACACTCGATGGGAGCGAAAGAGTGAAGTTGTCGGACGCAACGGTAAACTCCAGCATATACTCGTTCACGCCACCCTGCGCACCTGCGACAAGACTGATAGCAAGAGAAGATACATTACCCCAGACATTCAGAACATTGGGCTGAATACTGACTGTTGTATCGGTTTGAGCCACCATCTGACTGCTACCTGCCATCGTTTCTGTCCTTACGCCACCAATGCAAAGATAGCCTTCAGAGTCTATCGTAATGGCAAAGCCAGCGTTGAGGTAGGCGCGTAGAAGTTCTGCCGTAATCTTTGCGGCACTGACACTTCCGTTCTGGTTTGCCTTGATCATCAACAACTGGTCGCTGTTGTTGATTGCGGCGACCTGTTGGAACAATTCTAAAACTTCTGCCTGTGTTAATGCCATATTACTCCAAGATTATGAGGTGATCGTTTGCGTCAATCTGCATTCCGACAAACTCCATCTGCGGAAGCGAGATAATGCCATGAATTTCTATTCCTGTTTCTTTCTTGATACTTTCCGTTACAGGACTGATGTCTGCAAGAAGAAACTGTGTAAGAGTTTTGTCCTCAAGTGTGGCAGGGGTGTTGCAGTAGTAGGCACTGAAACTTCCACCCGCACCGACGAGAGACCCGGGGAACTTTCGACCGACTATCAGACCGTACTTTTTCCTGATACTGTCTGATATGAGTCCTACGGTAGCACCTGTGTCAATGAGAAAGTTTGCGTCTTTCCCATTGAGTTTCGCAGGTATTATCAACCGTTTCTCTGTTAGTGATTTAATCTTTTTCATAATTAGCCAATGTATTTGATTTCTATTGCAAAACTTGTGTAGTTATTACTCGTATCATCATTGCCCTCAACGGTGATTTGCGTGCTCGTGAAACTCGTAACGTGAACATTCCTGACAGAATCGTTGTAGCCAACGAGGTTGATAATCGCCGTTGAAAAACCAAGATTAAGGCTACTCCAAGAAGCAGGGAATGTCAGTCTCATCTTTCCATCGCGGCCTTCGTTAATTCTCGAAAGTGTTGGCGTGTAGCCGTCAAACGAATAATACTTTGTAATGCTGAAAGTTTCCTTTGCAGTCCAACTTACCATGCCGTAGAAAATCGTCGGGAAAACTTTTCCTATGACATTCTTTCTCTGTACCTTGAAACCATCTGCGTCCAATGAGAACCCATGTTTGTTCAAACTGCTGTCCGTCGTAACTGCTTGCATGACTATCTTGCTCGCAATATTCATCAACGCAAAGAAGTTGTTTTGCGATGAGCCGTATGCAAGTCCGTTGGCAAACAAACGGGAAAGGTAAATATCCGATACATACACGGCGTTTGTGACATTCCATTGTAAACTTACAGATGTTGTGTAATCCTGACCAGCATACACTACCCCATAGTAGTAAACTTGCACTTCATGGTAGCCTGCGGGCAAATCAACAGATTTATTGCTCATCGTCACATTCTTAGTTCCATATCCCGATGTACTATTCGATGAAGATGCAGAAGCGACGGTCGTTGCTTTGATGTAGGTCGTTTTCGTGCTGTCTTTATACGACACGATACGCAAAATAACCTGCGCCCAATTGATAATATAGTAGTAGCCACTACCATTATCTATAGTCACTATTGGCGCAATATGAGGATTAAGAGTTTGCGCATCACTGTTACCGCTAATACTCTTTTGCGTTCTGGAGCCAGTTGCTGACAATGTACCATTGAATGTAAGACGACATGCTGACGCGGTGGAAAATGTACTCATTGTCAGCGTTGCGTATTCTTGATTGTCGATTGCTCGTGAGCCGCCATTCGATACTTGTGCGCTTCCAGACTTATAACTGTTGAGTGATAAGTTTCCAGTGCTGTTTCCGAAAATCGCACCTAAATCATCGTAAGTGTCTCCTGTCAAAGTAGTTGCCAAAACACCTAAGTCGTTGTAAATGTTTATCTCTTTGGAAACAGGGTCAAACACGACACGTTTGCCGTCGATGAATCCAAGTGTCTGAACACCATTCTTGTCAACAATCCAAGTGGAGTCATCGTTTGCAATCATTTCAATCTCATTTAGGATTCCGTCGATACTGAACGACAATATATCGACATAACTATTCAGTGTCTTTTCAACAGCATTTTCTTTGGTTGTAGCTTTTCTCCAATAAGCACTGCTTTCAGATGGAGACTGATTAACGAATGATGTTACACCGCCGCGCACAACCCAATATTCGCCGTTATCAAGCACCATCTGACGTTGATAGATGTTGGATGAAACCACTTCTCCGTATTCAGTCGATGAACTGTAACTACCTTTATAAACTACTCGATAAGCGACATTTGAGGAAACAAGGCGTTGGTTAGATGCCATGAAACCACCGATGTTCGCATTGGTTCCAAAGATAGTGTTGGCAATAATTGTCCTGACAATACCCGTACACTCCCAATTACTATCACCACTTACAGATGTCGGAGCAGCTGTAATCAAATCACTCTGCGATTTGGTCTTCACCATAAAGCCATACATCACACCGCCTATCTCATAGCGCACCATGTCGCGAATCACTACATCACCTACCTTCCTGTAGATGTAACCTGCATAGCCGTATGTCTGGTTCGTGGCAATACCCGCATCAAACATACCGCAATCACGGGGGAAGACACCATCCGAACCAGCTTCTCCCTGCCGTTCCGTGATAATAGGGATTGACATTGTAGCGTATGTCTTGCCGCCTTTCACCAACTCAACCTCAAACCTGTCAACGTATGAATATGGCTCTGCGCAAGTCAATAAACCAGTAGTGCTTGTATTGGTGTATGCTACCGTAGAACCATCCATTTCGTAGGCATTGATGGTAAAGCCTTCTGCAACAGAAGGTGTTGTGATGTCATTCAAACGCACTGCTGCATTGTCACCAACTTTCTTCCATGCTGTTATAACAGGTCTCGCCGTTCCAGCATAGTTCCCGTATTGGTCTCGGATAATGCTGTTGATGCTACTTGTAAGATAGTAATTGATCGCATCGTCGCCTTCGGGACCTGTATCGCCGTACTTCTTCACCAAGATTTCTTTCTTTGCGAGGTAAGATGTAGGTGCTGCGTTTGCGTATGCAGAACCGCCCAATGCCTCTTCTGTCATAAAGAATACAATAGCATCGGCATAATTCGCATTTGAGGAATCTGAACTTACAGTTTGACTATATATTTGATACTGCGTGCCTTTTGCCGTCGAAGCACCGATGCGCACATAATTTGTTCCGTATCTGCGGAATACAGTTCCGTAGCACGAATAGAGTGCCGGGTCATTACCACCTATCTTTCTGTAGAAAGTTCCAATAGTTGCAAGAACCGCTGTCGTTGCATCTTCTGGAATGGTCACGCTGTCAACTGTGGTTCTGATTTCGTATGTCACACCATCATCACCATCCAGAACGACATTGATTCTTTCCGTGTCAACAATAGTGCCTCCAGAGTTTTTCAATCGCAGCAAGCCGTAATTGCCATTAGTTCCGCCGACAAAGTTTGATGCAAGCACAGAGACAGCACTTGTGCTGGTAGCACCGCTTGTTACGACATCGGTTGTTCCAACGTAATTCTGGTAGTCAATAGTCAGCCCTTCATCGGCTATTGCCTTATAGGTACTCAAGATTGAAGTTGTTGTGCCAACGGTTTTCTTCACTTGAATAGCCAAAGATGTGTCGAGGAATGTTCCTGTATTGTCCTTGTGAATGACATTCAGACTTGGTATCAGGGAATAGATAACGCTATTCTGCCCTGCAATGTTCTTGTTCACCTTATACACCGCAACCAAGACAATATTTGAATTGGTCTTCAATATGGCACGAACGGTAATCGTGGCAGAGTTTGCGCTGATATTGCTCGGTGTCAAAGTAAAATAACCATCACTTTGCGCCGTTGTCTTCTGATTTTCTGTAAGTGCGAAAGCGGAACTATTGCCGTTGCACTTGATATTGGTAGGCGTAATCTGTATGTTGAAGTCAGTAAAGGCGTAACTATTGCCTTTGAATATCATCAAATTGCTCGTCTCATACGTCGCTCCAGACAAAACACTTCCGTCTTCGTCGCAATTTATGAAACTTTGCTCATTGGAAAGGTCAATGAGGTAAGGGGTTACACCATCCAAGGCATACCTATCCCAAAGTTTCACGTCACCGAAGGCTTGCCAGACACCGTTGACTTTCTTTCGCTGTGCATAAAACTCATACTTCTGGTTGATACCTATTCCTGTTGGCTCATCCGTCCATTGGTCGGTGTGTTGTGCGTCGGTGTAAGGGCAATAGTTATCTACCTGACGTTCGCTTGCCACATCGTTAATGGTCGGTTTGTTTGCATCAGTTCCATCCCAATCATTCTTCGTGATAAAGATGTATTCAACACCTTTGCCGTCCTGACCGTTACGGGTAATCTCCACTCCCTCCTCGTCGAGCAATACCCACTCGCCACCGCTCTCTCCTGCAACGTACTTCTGAATGCGGAGCAAAACAGCACCGCTAACAACAGAGTTGTAACTTGAACTGCTGATAGTCTTGCCACTGGAGTAACCTGTGAGGGTATTCCAATTGCTGCCATTGTCTGTTGAGTATTGAAGTCTGACATCACCATCGGTTGCTGATTGGTGTGAAGGTAATGTAGCCATCAAATGCCTGTCTTCTTCCTGTGTTGTCAGATAGACATAGACATTGAACGAACTCGGTGTGTGTGTGCCTGTGTTCGGATTGTAGGCAATCGAAACGGGGTCTGTAATAATCTCGTACTTGTCAAGACCGTACAACTTCTTGATGTTGTGAACAACGGAATAGAGATTGCCCTTGTAACTGACTTTCGCCGTTACCTTTGCAACATCGGCTGTTACTGCTGTGACACGGAATCGCTTGCCACCATCTGACTGATAGCCGCTGACCCATTCTGCCGTACAGCCGACACATTCCAATGCCTGCCATGCAGACGCAGCAAGGTCGCTGTTCATTAAGTCATTGCCATCGTACAGATAGACTTGGGCGATTGGGAGAGTGCTGGCTATCACCGTTCCGTCCTCTATGCACATTACGGTGTCATTGCCATTGTCAATAGTCAGTTGCACGGTATTCTCACCATCACCGACAATCTCCACTCCCTCCTCGTCGAGCAATACCCACTCGCCACCGCTCTCTCCTGCAACGTACTTCTGAATGCGGAAATCAACAGACTCAACGCCGTCAATGTCAAACAATGTCTTTCCTATACTCTTACCACTTGCGTAGCCATACAGCGTAGTCCACGAGACACCTTTGTTTACGGAATACTGAAGACGTATAGATCCGTCTGTCTCACTAACCGCATTTGCGGTATTCCCGGGCAGTGAGGTCATAAGGTGGCGGTCTTCATCTTGGGTGGTCTTCCACACATACACCATGAATGATTCTGGGGTATAGGTATCGGTGTTGGGATTGTAAGAAACAATTGGTGGATTGAATGTAAGTTCATACTTATCCAAACCGTAAATTTTCTTCACGCTCAATATGCTCACGTAGTTGCCTGCCACTCCATGCTTGGTGTACTCGCAGTTTACGTCAACACTCGCCACATCGTCTGTAACGCCTGTCACCCGTATCTGAACCCAATCGTTTGAGTCTGAATCCGCAACCCATCCAACAAATTCTGCCGTACAGCCGTGACAAACCAACGACCAATTACCAAGTGTCTGTTTGTTTGCGGCCAAGGTCGTACCCAATACGCTCCTGCCTACGGTGTCTTCGCCGTCCATGAGCCTTGCCTTTGCGGTCGGCAAAGTGCTGGCGATAACGGTTCCGTCTTCAATACACATCACGGCATCATTCTGATTGTCAAGACTGACAAAGATGCTGTTGTCGCCATCCAATCCATCCAAGATAACAGGCACGTCTTCTGTATCAAGAACCTCAATGACATTACTTGCAGCAAGCAACGCCTCAAGTGTTGCCAATGTGGTGTCTCTCAATTTGTAGAGTTTGAACCTAATACGGGTAAGGTCGTTGCTGACCGTCACGCCATTCAAAGAACTATATGCGGTCTCTGTGCCACCGACCTCTACGTTACTTGCATTGAGTGTAAAGGTCTGGCTCGTTATGAAAAGCCCGTGTGTCGGATAGTCCGATGTAGCAACTGTGTAGTGCTTATCGTCGGTGGAGTCACAGCGAACGGTGCAATAGACCTTGTTGGTGTTCACTACCTTCTGCTTGTTGTCGTTATACACAACGCCAACCTCACTGACCGAAGGTAGCAACTGATACACATTCGTATCTGTCGTTTTGTTGATGGTATGTACCAATGTCCGCTCATACTGAACACCAGAATAGGTTGCGACACACGTCACATTAAGATCCGTAACAAGAGAAAGGTCTGACGGTAGTGATGTGATGCTGATTCTCGCAACTTTTGTACCATTGGCATTCGTAACAATACTCTTGTTGACGGTCATTCCTGTTATGGATGGAGCAACAGAAATATCGTTTACGCTTGCTATATCCAACGGCTCGTTGTTGTGCCACATCTTCATGTCGAATACGATTGGCAGTCCAATATACTGCTGGGTCTTCGTGTTCCAGGACACGGAACTAAACTCATTGCTGATGTCTGCGCCTACGAATGGCTGTGCATCATGCTTGATGGTGATCGGGAAGTTCTTGATGATACTTCCCTTACCCTCGCAGTCAATGATAATGTCAACGCTGCAACTATCCATGGCCCGCATAGCAGCGAAGTCGAAGTTGGCATCGTCGGCACTACCAGCCACGCCATCCTTTATATTGTCAATGCCTGTGATGTAGATGGTGGAGTTTTCGATAACGAAACTGCAACCATGAGCCTGTGCATAGATTTTATATGTGCCATTTCCTGCATCGGCATTGTCTGCGGCAATGGTCAACAGTTCACCGCTCTTTCTTACAGTGATTGCAGAATGTATGCGGTAACTGCGGTATTCGTTAGGGGATTCCCCACTGATGGCATAGAGACCGCCAATCACATTGCCGACATCATCCACCGTGATAACATCGACATAGCCAGAGAAATCTACGGTATATGAGTTGAGCGCATCCTGTAGGTCGGCAATGGTTTCGGGGTCAAGCTGTACGACGGCATTGCCGAAATATACATTGTCCTGAACATATAAACCATAGCCTTGCAACTCTGCTTCATGTCCGTTCCTCAAAGTGACGGTCATGTTGCCAAGATAGCCCTTGCGGTAAACGACATTGGCAGACTTTATCTTCCATGTCGAAACACCGTCCAGCACCATTTCATAATAGTGTCCGATGCTCGTAGCATACGATGAACTTCTGCGCTCGGAGTTTGTGAAAGAGCCGTATTGCGCAAACTTCATAAACTCGCACGGATGAGGCGTGTTGGTGTTGCGCAACTCATAGAGGAACTTGCACTCGCCCTTTTGGTTGGTAATCATCTGGCGAACCCAGAAGTACGACGTAAAGAAACCTTCTTTTGAACTGAAACCAAATCCCTCTATATTGCTTTCGTTCTCACCTGCATAGAGACTTGTATCATCGTCAAGACTTGCTGTCTCGTATTCATGGGCGATGTCATTGTAGATACCTCGGCAAATATCACCTTCAGCAATACTTGCATAGTCGTTTTCTTCAAGTTTCAGAGTGATGTAGCCAGTGGTTTCGTCAATAATCTCAACTTCTTTGATGGTTCCATAGCCATTGGTACACCATTGTTCACCATCGGTAACTGCAATCCTATTGAAGCGAAACTCTGGAGTGGAAATGAAGTTGCGGCTGTAAATGCTCTCAAACTCTGCGTTTCCTTCTTCGTCAATCAAAGCACCGCTACCTAATAGTCTGGAGTTGAAGTTTCCGACTTTCAGACCTTTCTTTGCTTTCAAAGTTTCGTTGTGGGTAACGACATCATTGAATGTTATCTTTCCCTCTGCTACATCGTCATGTTTCTTCGAGAGGAAAAGTTTTTCTCCCTCGCTCTGCAAGATGCTTAACAGTGCTGCTGACATTGCACCACCACTTGCACCACTGCCGCTACCGCTGCTGAAGATGCTTCCGTTGTAAATCCTGTCAACGCTCGTCGTGAGTTTCTGGATGGTACTCTGCTGCACATCGTCGTTTAGTTTCAACTCAACTTTCGGTGTCAGACCTTCACCCATGCTGATCGTCACCTGCTCAATGGTGATGTCTGCCAAAGGTGCTGGGCTGTCTTCGCTCGCCGGAATACCTCTGAACGTAAACTTCAGTCCTGCGTATAAACGCCAGAAGATGCTGCTTTGTGGCGTTCCAGCCTTAACCATGTTGTCATAGTTGCGCTGCAAATATATATCGTCGATACTCGGCTGGTAGGTGAACTGAGTTTCACAATTGTCTGCCAGATACTCGGTGGCGGCTCGTAGAAGTCTGACCTCTGCCATCTTCACATAGACATCGGGCATACTGATGTTCAAAAGGACAAAGTAATCTCCTGCCGCAATCGGGTCGGTGGCACTCGGATAATATGTGTTGAGAGTATTGTCGGTTGCTCTTTTCAACGTGAGCATGTAGCCTTTCTTCCCGTTGTGAGTGACTTTCTCAATGTTCTCGCCAATCTCAAACTCTCTGCCTACACAGCGTCCGCTCTTCATGGCGACAACAGGAGTCTCGCCAGTCCAACAGGCTTGAAGGTCAAATCCCATGTCCTGAATGAAGACATGGAATGTTTCTGACACGCTGTCTGTATCGTCCAACGGAATCCAGTTATACTCTGGGTCGTAGGTAACGGTATGATCAAGACGGGAGTTTCCAACTTTGTAAGAAAGCGAGAAATTATCCGTGAAACCGCTTGGAACGTTGATATTACGCATGACAGGCGTGAAAGTTACGGTGATGTCTGACAATGCCGTAACTCTTACTTCTGAAACTTTAGCGTTTGCACCGTTCTTGACATCTGGAATTTCTGGCAGTTCCATTTCCAAGATGCCATCGCCACGCGAGATACTTTGGTAGTCGGAGGTGTAGGTGGCAATTGTCGTCGTTGCCCCTGTCTGCAAATTCTTCTGCTTGATGGTGATGATATAGCCTACGTCTGCACTCACACCGTCACGATAACACGATATGCTGAAACCATACAGCACTGCACCGATGGTTGGAGCCATCGCATACTTTCCAGCAGAAACACCTTGTATGGTGAACAGCGTCTTTTCGGGTCCGGCATACACACCGCCACGACTACTGAAATCACCGTAATTACGGGTGTTGTAACTGAGGCTTGTCAGTCCGATGTCTGCACTTCTTGGTATGCCCCTTGAAGAAATGCCGCTCTCTGGCAGTATGCCGTCACCTTTGTTGGCATCGTCAACCAAAGTATTGCCATCCTTATAGCCAATAGCAAGCATCTTGTCAATGCGCTCGGAACTGCCATAGTTCGGGAACGAGCTTTGACCAGTGTTCCCGTCTTGGTCTTGAACCAATGCACTACGCAACTCGCCGTAGGTGGCTTCTTCGATGGTGGGATAGATTTCTGGCAAATCGCTATTCGTGCCATCCCATCGTGCGCTGTCTTCCCTTATGCCTTCAGCGCAATGTTCGGCATCGTCGTTCTTGTCAATGTATGCGTCGTTGGTATCGCCCTTGACGGCTCGTAGAGTATTGTCACGCAAAGCATTGTTTGCGGCCTTCGTCGCGGGCGATGCAAAGGTGTCTGGAAGTTGCAGGTTGGTTGGGAATAGCGACTGCGAAAGATTATACTTGCTGTTATAGTACCGATATGGCATGTTCTTGGTAGAACCCAAAGCACGCAGACGGGTAACGACCTTTTGCTGTGAGTTGGCAATGCGCTTGATCTGGAACAATGCCTTGTTCTGGCTATCACGGGTAGGATAGCCCTTGCCGTAACCGAAGGCAAAGGTCTCATTGTCGTTGTCGCTCGTCAGGTTCTTTAAGTTGTAGCCGATGTAGATACTGCGCCCCCTGATGCAATAGTCGAGGTCAAAGGTGTTATGAACCTCTGTGAGAGCCTGAGCAACGGTAGTATTGTCAAACGTCAATACTTTGTCTTCCGTATGCGTCACAAGTACGGCATTGCCAGCACTGTTGAGGTAGGTGGATGTTGTGTCAACAAATATCTTCCAGCCATTCGTCGGAAACATACGGTCGAGGTTGGCTTGCATCTTTGCTGCCAATGCGCACACTGCCGTAAGCGTACTGCCGTTGGCTGATGTCTCACCACAGAACAACTGAAACTTGCTACTGCCAGTGTAGTTCGTACCCAATGCCGCAACATAGTCGCCTGTTGTCGGAGTGATGTCGAGCATAAGGCATCGCGTCAACTCTTCTTGGAATGACTCAAACTTCACATTCTCGTAGGTGTAAGAGTCCTGCCTCTCATTCGTCCGTGCTTTCTGTGTGACACTCGGCACATAATTCAACGTAAAGGTCTCACCTCTGAAGGTGCAGAAATCACCTACGGCAAAGTCAATGGGAACCTCGGACGTGATATTGAGCGTGATGAACTGTTCGCCCATCATCGTGTCCTGGAATTTCCATTTGTTCACAGTGCAACGCAATTTCGTTTCGTTGCCATCACGATAATATATATTTAACTCTACCCTTTCCATAGTTATTCAAAGTTTAGTGCTGTGCAACGTTGTTGACCGTCGTATGTTCCGTAGGTGGGAGTTACCTCTGTTGTAGGATCATACACCGTGAACTTGATTTTGAATTTCGCTACGGCATCGGTGTCGCTGTCTGTGAGGTAGAAGATTTCATTTTCCACCTCTGCAACAACAATGTCCTTGCGTCCAATGCCCGTAAGTTCATTATAGATTGCAAGGCGACCGCTCTGTACGGTGTCAGAGTTATTGCCCTTCACCCTGCCATAGAGGAAATCAATGAAGTTGTTGAGGTCGGTACGAATGTTTGCCTCCGTGCCTACATAAAGGAAAGAAACTTCCATGTCATAGTGCTTGACAGGAAGTTGGCCGGGGATATAGACATCAAGACCGTCTTCACCAGCCCAATCTCGCGTAGGCAAATCTTTGGGTTTCGGATTCTTCCTAAAAGGAAACTCCTGACTGACTATTTTGAACTTGGAAAGCATGTCAACAACGCTACCTTTTGTGTAGGTCGTGCCGTCGAAACTTATCTGTTGAACGTATGTGTTGTATGTGACCATTTGTAAAGATTTTTTGCAAAGATACCCCACAAAACAGGCAATCACTTGACCTTCTGTTGGAAATCCAATAACGTTATCTGAAATTTGACCGCAAAAGTTTAGATATTCAGATAAAAGCAATGTAATTTTGCACAAAAGTTTTCGGTATGAACACATTAAATAAAGACCTAAAAGACCAAGCAGTAGCACTCGGATTGTGCGGAGATTGGCAGAAACTTTGGGGCAAAGACTGGAGCCGCGAAAAGATGGTGGAGCGAATGTATAAGGGTTTGGATTTCTGCCTTCAGTACCACTATCCGTCAAATGACTTCATCTTAAAACATTTCGACCTTGACTTTCGGCGAAAGAGCAATGTCTTCGTCAATGACAAATACAGCGTTGTCAATCCGAAGGAAAGTCTGGTACTCGGTACTTCAGACGTAACATTTCGCTACAACGGTCATAGTTACGGCAATATCCATATCCGCGACAACTCTTCTGCAAAGGTGATAGCACGAAACTCAAGTTTTGTTATCGTACACCTCTACGAAAATGCAAGCGTCACGGCAGAACAATATGACAATGCAAAGGTCGTTCTCGTAAAACATTCAACAAACGTACATATCGCTGCGCCGTCAAACATCAAAGTCCGCGAGGAATATAACTACTTGAAATAACCACAACACAAACACAAAAGAAAACACTACACACTCATTTTTTAATTGTTTAGGTAAGCAGTTTTTGTTTATCACGCAAAAAGGCGGTAGTCCGTGATGGATAACCGCCTTTTTGCATCCTTGAGTCCTGTATGTTGCAATACTATTGCAACCGCATTACCTCACAGACAAACTTTCAATGCCGTCAACAACATTGTCGAGCCTTGACCGCATAGCCGAAAGTTCTGCGAAGAAAGCACCTCCACCATCGCGCATCATTTCCATCATCAACTGAACGTTTACGTCTATATTGGCAACTGTCCTGACATGATTGGCAAAGGACTCAACGTACTCTGGCCAAAGTTGTGTGACGAACTGCGTCAGCAAAATTCTGTTCACCGCCACATCTTGCCGGAGTGCATTGATATACCCAGCAAGAAGGTCTGAAGTTTCCTCGCTCGTTCCCTGTACGCTGCTTGTCAGTGCGTTGGCAGACTCATTCAAAACCGAAAGTCCTGCGTTTTCAAGACCTCTCTGGAAAGCAGTCATAAACTCGGTTGCGGCTGTGATAGTTTTCTCACCTTCTCCGCCCTTGCCAAAGAAGTCGGTTATCATGGCTGTCACCTTACTCATGCTGCCCTTCGGGTCGTTGGGGTCGAAGACTCCAGAGATATTCTTTTCGGCATTGCCAAAGAGCTTGTCTTGCAAACTCTGGAACATCGGTTCGAGAATGGACAACTGCATCATCTTGTTCATTACCTGCTGCAAGATGCTTGTCACGGTTTCCTTGTAGGCTTTCGCCATACTTTCGCCATTCTCAAAAGCAGAGGCAAGAGCATCTGAAAGTTGATCTGCCCAACCCTTTATGTCGATGTCAAAAAGTTCTTTTGCCAAGTCTTGAGTGAAATAGCGTATCTGGTCGTCAAGTTCGGCTATCTTTGCCTTCGTCTCTTCGATGTCGGACTGCGACTTTTTCTTCTTTGACTCTTGCTTTTCAAGAATATCCATGTAGTCTTTCCGCTGGTCAAGAAGGTTCTGGTACTCCTGCTGATACCCTGTACCCGATGAGTTCTGGCTGTAATACTCGTACATGTCCTTCTGAGCCTTGGAACTGAATCCTTGACCCAAATATGTATTTCTTAAAAATGTATTTGAAAGCAATTTCTTTAGTTTCTCGTCCGGCGCATAGTCCTGTGCGTAACTCCTGCGCAAGTCGCCCTGGTCAAAGCCCAAAGTTCTCTCTCTGGCTTGTTGGATGAGTTTTGTGTTTGCCTCAATCTTCTGCACGTCTTCACGCAGTTTCTCAATCTGACGTTCAAGTGCCTTGTCAAGGACTTGCGCCAGACCGCTGATTAGTCCAAGTCCAGCACCAGCAGCCATACCCCACGGACCGAGTGCGCTCAAAGCAGATGCTCCTTGCATAGCACCGCCAAGAACGCCAGCGGCATCACCAGCGGCGTTAGCGGCTCCCTCCATTCCCAAGGAATCGAACATATTGGAAACGAGGTCAAGCCCGCTCTGCAATGTGTTGAATGCAGTTATCAAGTTCTTTGCCGAATCCGAAAGTTTCGACATCTTCTGGAAAAGTTTGCCGTAGTGGTCGGCTTCTTCTTGATACTTCTTTTGTTCGTCACTGCCTGGCTTTGCATTTTTCTCTTTCTGTAATGCTGCATCCCTGCGCTGTGCATAGTAGTTCATCAGTCCGTCGTAGCCACCACTGATAAACTGACCGACTGCACCACGCTCACCAAGGAATCCCGTCGTGCTCCACTCATTGCGAGCCTTATCCAACTTTCCTTTCTCTGAAACGAAATCGTCTGGAGATATGAGTTCAAGGCGACGCAACTCTTCCAGCATATTCTCTATGGCATCTGCGGCTTTGTTAAACTCTTCCCTCGACATGGCTACGGCATGGTTGTAGATGTTGGCATAGTCTGCGCTCATCTTCATACTTTCCCAATCAAACTGAGCCTGTGCTATCTGATTTGCTCTGTCTGCGTCTTCTTGCGTGATAGTGCCAGCAGACAAAAGGGCATTGGTGCTATCTTTCTTCTGCTGAAGTTCGTCTTTCATCTTTTCTATCTTTGCGTCGTATGAGACAACAGCACCAATCAGATTAGCAAAAACAGATATATCATCCTTAACAACTTTCCGTTGTAACTTCTGCCATTCCTGATAAGCCTTAATCAGTCCGTCTATCTTCTCCTTATACTTTTCAGCATTGTCGGTTTGGGGAATTGCAGACTCCAACTTCGACCGCAAGCCCTCTTCGTCAAGATGTATGTCAAGTGGTATCCGACCTATAAGGTCTTCACCACCAGCACTGCGCAACTGGCTTAACAACTCATTGCGCATAGCGTCGGCAGATGTTCTCGCGCCTTCTTCGGACGTTCCGAAACCTGCAACCCTCGATGCCAATGCCACATTGCCAGTGGCACTGCGTACCGTATTGAACATTTCCCAACGCTCGTTGAGGTCGGTAATCGTCTGGTCAATGATACTCTTGAACTCTTCTGCGGCCCTGGTGAATCCGTCAAACTTCACGTCATTCAGCAACGCAACGGCTTGACGATATACACGCAACGACGCCTGTCCGTTGTTCTTGCCCTTGTCATTCTTCTGTGCCTGATAGCGTTTGAGGGCATCGTCACGAATCTTCTCTACATACTTGGTGTAGTCGGCAATTTCATTCACGTCAAAGTCCATCGGCAAAAGTTTGTCGGTGCGCCACTCATTGAAGATGTCTGCGTACTTCGCATTTGTCTCGGCAATGGCTTCATCATTGCCAACTTTCTTTTCCCATTTGTCATACCATGAGTAGGCTTCCTTCATAATGCGAATACGTTCATCCCAACGTTTCGCAAACTCATCCTTGTAAGACTTTGTGCTGGAGCCATTACCCTTTTTCTTGTCTTCAAGAGAGAAACCGCCGTTGTTGCTTGCCGTTGTTGCTTGGTTGAATAATCTTGATGCTTCGTTTGCTCCCCGTAGAACTTGCTCCAAGAAACCCCTTGCATTTTCTGGGGCTTTCGCAAGCGCATCCTGTATTTGCTCTTCAGTCAGGACGTCGCCCATCTTCATGTCAATGCCAAACTTTACAAGTACAGGCTCTGCGTTCTCGAAAAACTCTTTTGCAGCCTTGTACTGTTTCCTCGCTTCCGCAATGACATCGTTCACGTTTGACGCGAAGTTAATGTCAACATTCCAATCACTTTCTGAAAGTTCTTTGAGAATACGTAAGACTTCATTAACTTTCACTTGGAATTTTTCATCTTTTGCGTCTAATTGAAGTTGGAATCTTTCGGCAAAACGCTGTTTAAGGTAGTCAAGAGTTTCTTTCGTCGTAACCTTTGTTTTGCTGAGGAAGTCTGTAAATCCAAGCAATAGGTCTTGTTGTTGCGCTTGTGTAAGCTGACCAATCTTTTGACCTTTGTTGTTCAGTTCAGCTTCGATATGGGTAAAGAAAACTTCTAAGTCTTCATCCATATTGGATTTAGCCCAATTCTTATCGGCTTTTTCGCTGAAGTTCCCGTATTGGGAATCGTAAAGGAAATCGTATATTTTATTATCTCCATCATATTGAACAGCCGCCCGGGCCGTGCTATACGCTCCAGAAAAGTCCTTCATATTCTCAATAAGAAACTTGAACTTTTCCCCGTAAGTATTCATCCCGCTAACAGCGGTAGCAAAAGCAGAATCGGATTTCTCAACAGCCTTGACAATCTTATCAACACCACGACCATGCTCCCTATACATATCAGCAAAGGCTTTATTGTAGTTCTTGACGGCTTTTTCGTAGTCGTTGATGTTCTCTACAACATCATCATTGAACCAACCGCCATTAGTGGCATTGGTCGCATTCTCAAACATATCGCCAACATCATGCAAGCCATATTTGGCTAATACGACTTCACCCATAGCCGCTGCAACTCGTTTCCATTGGTCTTCAATTTCTCGCATCTTGTCGCCGTCAAAGAGTGCATTGTTGATTGTTTCATTCGGAGTTGCAGAATACTGACGAATATAGTCCAGCCATTCGTCTATTTGTTGTTGAGCGTCTTCTTTGTTAAATTCAACTTTCAAAGAGGCTTTGATGTTGGCTATACTCTGGAAGTCAAGTTGACTTGGAGAAACTTTGTTACCATTAGCGTCTTCAAACTCCATCTGCGAACTTTGCATGACTGCCTTTGTTGCTTGCATCGCGGAATTGGAACGCTCACGAATGCTGTCAGCAATCTCGCCAGCACGTTCCAGTTCTTGTTTGTTCCTCTGCCACAACTCCATGACGGCTGTTATACCAGCCATCGCAAGCATTGCAGGATTGAAGATAAGTGACTTCAATGCAGTTCCAAGTGCTCTGATACCTAATGCAGCGGCATAACCCGCCTTACCCCAGAATCCTAATACCCTTGTGTTATTGACGGCTTCAAGTGCAGCCAACTTCTGTGCATTGGTCAAGTCTGAAAGCGCAATAATCTGTGCGGCTTCTGCGTTTGTGATTTTTCCAAGCGCAACCTGTCTCGCTATATCCTCTGCTGTGAGTTTCTTTTCTGACAATGCAAGAGCCAAATCCATGACATGCTGCTGCCTTGCCTGCTGAATACGCAACCGCTGGTTGGCAGTCAATGGAATATGCAAAGCCATCCTGATACGCTCTTGCGTAGTCAATAGTTTAGAAGTGGCAATCTGACTTTTCTCTGCCGACGTAAGGGTTCGATACAGGGATGCAGAACGCAGTTGTTCCGCTTCCTTTGCCCTGAATGCGGCAATGGAAGAAAGAGTAGTCGCATTGGCTGTTCCCAATACTTTTGTATATATCAATGTAGCAGCCCTGTTGACACCCCACAAAGCCGCTACAGTTCCCATGACAGTAGCAACATCTTTCCAGTTTTGCGTCAGCTCCATCAAGACGTTTGCAACTTCTTTCAATGCTTCGCCAGGTGCGCCCTCCGCCATTTCGCCGTACATAATATTCATTGCGTCTTTGACGTTCTTGAACTTCGCCTTGACACTTTCTGATATTACTTCCTGCATATTGTAGAACATGCCGCCCTCGTTGGTCAAGTCCTTCAGTACACCAATCACATCATCATAGCCAACTTCTTTCTTCTTGACCATTTCGCGGATTTCCTTGGTGGTCTTACCAAGTTTCTCCGACAACTTCTGCAACAGCGGGACGTTGGCCATGGAGAATTGTCGCAAGGTGTAGCCGGACAATGCCGCCTCACTTCTGACGTGACCCAATGCCAATGCAAGACGGCTCACATCAGTACCCGTCGCAGCGGATATGTCTGCAAGTCGTTTGGTCATGTCATACAATTCGTTATACTTGAAACCGTAAGCCGTGAGTTGCTTGGTCATTTGGTCGAGTTGTACAACACCAAAGGGCGATTGCAAAGCCAGACCTTTGATTTTATCAAAGAGTTCGTTTGCCTGTGCCGTATTCTGAAGAATAGCACCGATGGAAAGTCTCTGCATTTCCAACTGACCACCAATCTCAATGATATTGTGGAGGAACTGCTGACCGCCCCATACTCCAAGATACTGCGTAGCCATCGACTTCAAGTCGCTCAACACCTGCGACTGACCTTTGGCACTTTCCGTTGTTTGGTTCAATGCCTGTGCAAGCCGTTGTTCCTCTGCTGAAAGTTGTTGCGAAGCCCTCGCTGCCTTTTCTTTCTCTGCTGTAGCCTGTCTTACAGCACTGGCTTCCTCATTAGCCAAGCGGATAGAGTTTTGAACAGGAACGCTATTGATAAAGTCGCTGGTGTGACCATGCAACTTGGAACCGCTCTCGATAGAACGTAGAATGGTGACGTAACTTTGCAGTTCGGCTATCCTCGCTGAAAGATTGGTCGTGTCAACATGTGCAAGTTTTCCTCTGTTCTCTGCATCTTGCAGTTTCCGTATCTGGATTTCAAGTTTCGTGGCTTCGACACCTGCACGACGCATACTTTCAGCCCATTGTTCGTTGTCTTTCTTTGCCTGTTTGGTGGCGTTGTCAACGGCTTTCTGGTTGGATTTCTCTGTTGTGGCATTAAGTTTCTCCTGCTCACGCGCTACTCCAGACAAAGAAGATTTGAGACGGGTGTATTCTGCAATGAGCTCATTGACGGCATGATTGTTTCCAAGGTTCTTGCTGTCAAACATCAGAAGTTTGTCAATGAACTGCTGAATATCATTCAGTGCCCTTTCTGTCTTTGACGTATCTACGCCAAGGGAGAAACCTTTGGTGCTGGCTCCATCAAGACGCTTCAAAAGTTTCTCGCTTTCTTCAAGTGCAACATTGAAACGACGCTGGTTGGCTTCAAGAGTGTTCTGTTTCTGAACAAAGCCGTCAACTTGTCTCTGGAAATCTCCGGCATTGGAAAGTAGGTGCTTGAAAGTTGTTCCGAAAGCCTCTCGCTGCCAACCGTTTTCGTGCATCATCAAAGGATTGCTCTTGATAGCCTGTAACTTTTTCTCGTAAGAGTCCAAGAGTTGCAGGTAAATCTTCATGCCGTTGGTGTTGAAACCGACATCCTCACCGTTCTTGATGGCTACACCGACTTTTGCCCGGGCTTCCTGTATGCGGTAAAGGGCGTCTTGCATTTTCTGAACGTTGCGCACATAGATACTTTCTGGAGTAGATTTCTCCTGACCAAAGCCGTTCAACTGACCCATTGTTGTCCGCACATTCCGTATCACCTCACCCAAGCCAGTCATAAAGTTTCTCATGCCAGCATCACTGCCAATGGTGACATGGAACTGCTTGAAGGCGGCATCGAGTGTGTTCACGGCTTGCGCACACTTTTCAATGCGCGTACTGAAGGCGGTAAAGTTGTCGTGCTGAATGGCTGTCTTGACTGCAACAAGGTCTTGTGCCAACTGACCAAGCGACGCACGGACGGCTTTCTGTGCTTCTTCCTGCAAACCTTTTGCCGCGTCATGGATGCCAGCAGCAACATCTTTTCCAAGAGTTTCAACCTGCTTGTGCTGTAACGCCGACAAAAGATTTTGCAAGTCTTGAAGACCCTCGACCTTGACATTGATGGTCTTGTCTTTGAGCTTTTCAAACTCTTGCTCTATCTTGCTTAATTGACCAGTTGCATCGTCTTGGATGGCAACTTGGAATTTCAACGGATCTAATGCCATAACTATTTAGTGTTTGTGTTGTGTTGTCTGTTTCGTTCTTTATGCCGTAATTTTATTGCGGCTCCCCATCTGCGGGAACTTTCTCGCCTGTAGCCAGCAGCCTGTCAAGTCTGAAACCGCGCTTTTCTCGCTCTGCCTTGCGCTTTTCCCATTTACGCACAGCCTCTTCAAGTTTCTTCTTGTCTGGCTTGTAACCTTTGTCGCCTGGTTTAAGCCCGCCCTTGCTTTCGTGCTTTGCGTAAACTGTCAATGGCTGGTCAACGTCTATCAACTCTATCTGTGCTGCAGTATGACCCCAATACCATTCGTACATCTGCACCCTGACAAGACCAAAGAAAAAGTATCGTGGCATTACGAGCCACTGTCGTTGCTTTCGGTCGGAGAAGGCTGCGCCATACTTAGTTCGTGAAGGGTAACTTCTACTTCCTTCGCTCTCATCCTCATCAGCGAATCCCTTGCCTCGGTCAGTGACATGATAGTCTTGAAGAACTGCATCTGCGGAACTTTTTTTTTACCAACTTCGAGAATGGGAGCCAATTGTATATTGTCGTACTGCTTGACATAGTAGAACCATCGCCACAAGAACCAATAGCGAAGTTTTATCTTCCAGAAACCGTCCAAAAGTATGATGGCTGCTGCCTTGCAAGCAAGTTTGGAGTCTTCAAGTATCTCGTCAAGGACTTCACTGCCCGTTGTCTTCTCTTCGTCAATAGTTTTCTTGTGAAGCAAAAGACGGGTAAGTTGTTCCAACTGACCGTTTTTCAGCCAGCGTACCTTGTATTTCTTTTTCGTGCGGAGTATCTGCACTTCTTCAGCGTCGTTGCTGATAAGCGACAAATAGACTTGCTGTGCGTCTATTGTCGGCTGTTCAATCTTTGGCTCTTTATTGTCTTCCATAAACTTCTATTCTGTAAGTTTGTAGTGTGCCTTGCAATTTTGTTGCAAGGTTGAATGAGAAAGGGCAGTGGCAGCATAACAACTACCACTGCCCTTGAAAGTTTGGTCGCTCAAATGTTTCAGACGGATTTAACCATTGCCTGCGGCGGCAATCTCACAGATACCAAATGCGTCGGTGGCTGCACCAGCGGCAATAGTACCTGTCAGGACTACGCACAGAGGCTTGTTCGAGCCGTCGAAGATGATCTGAGCCATGAACTTGCCCTTCTTGATGAACAGAAGTTTGTCCTCGGTGTCGTTCAGGATGAGCAGACCAAGATAGACTGCCTTCTGAGTGACAGGGTAGGACTTGCCCGTTGCAGATGTGCCACCAGCGGCGAGACCGCTCGGAAGAGTGACACTTGCGGCTGTGCCGTTGAAACCACACAGCTCAAGAATGCCCGTGTTGTTACAGGGAATCTCAAGAGTGATTTCGCCGTCACCAGGCGTAAAGGTGTTCACCCAGTCGGTGTTCAGACCCTTCACCTTGAAGTGTTCGATACTCGGCTGACCCGTGTCGAAGTTGAAACCCGAATCGTCGGAAACGGGAAACTCCTGAAGAGTGGAATCGGAAACGTCAAGACCGTCAGGAAGTCCATTAGCCAGCGCAAAGACAGAACTGATGCCCTCAAAGACATCGCCCTGCATCGAGATTTTCTTTGTTACAGTTGCTGCCATAATAGTAATATGTTAAAGTGTTTGTGTTGTGTTTATTAAACTTCTCTCGCGTTGAGTTTGGTTCTCAATTTGAAAGTAATCTGCGTGACGTGATAACCATAGCCGTCTTCGCCCTGCATGAGTACAGACGGACTGCTTGCCGTGATATGCTTGCTGTTAATCGGGAATACGTCTAAGACCTTCTGGGTCAACTCACTTTGCATGGTGATGTTCGGTGTGCTGTCAGTCTTAGCCTTGCAGAATACGGAAATAGTACCATAGCAATCTACCGTGAAGTTGAAGTCGCCCTTTACACGCCCACGGAGTTCCGTAGGTATGTCAACAACAACAAAGTTTGCAAGTTCCTCTGTGCCATTCTTCGGACGGTCGAGAAAAGTCTTCTTACCGATACCGCTCACAGCACTTACAAGGTCGTTGTAAACAAGGTAGATGAGTGATTTCTTTGCCATATTCCTTCGTTTGTTGAGCGGCAATTGTATTGCCGTTATTTCCTAACCAACTTTAAGTAACTCACGCCAACTTGCTCTGCATGTGCGTAGGTCTGCAAGATACCAGTCGTACTTCTTTTCATTTCAACCCATTCGCCGTACTCGACGGGATAGGCTACAACGATGTCAAACAAGTTATTGCCTTGCGGCACATAATGCTGGAAAAAGTTTCGTGCATCGTCTTCTCCCCATCCACCATTAGTTTGCACTTCTGGCAGGTAATGGCTCTTGTCACCATCGTAGTCGGGATTGAAACGGTAACTCTTGCGCTTTCTCGCACGCATCTTCACTTGAATGGCTTTCGGCACATACTGTGCTGCATAGTACGCATTGATAGGTTCCTTCTCTCTGTAAAGACACACAACAATTGAGTTGATTAGGTTTCCTGTGAAGTTATGCGCTCCATCGGCTTCCTTTCGCGCTCTGATAGCCTCCTGACATAAGTCGGTACAGAACTTTCGACAGCGTATCTCGACTTCATCAAGTATCTTCTTTCGATAGTCTGCAAAGGCTGTGTGTACTATGGTGGCGTTAGTTGCGGACATATTTCCAGAGTATGTGGGTTCCTAAATTGCTTGGGCGTTTGTCAATGACCAATCCGTATTCCTTGTAACCGAATCGCTGTAACTCAATCTTATCACCCTCCATCGGGATATTATCTTCCGTCCACTCATCCTGTTTCAAAGGCAATGCGAGAGTCATGTACGAAGCAATAACTTCTCCATTGTCCGATATAGTGTCACGGTTGTCACTCCGACATTCTCCCTCATAGATTACGGTAACACCTTGGGTTGGGTTCTCGGCGGTTTCACCGTCGAGGCTTTCTCCATCGGTGTCTTCCAACTCGTCTGCCAAAGGATCGTCTGCCATCGGGTCGTAGTCCGACACATTGGCTTGGTCTTCCATCGGCTCGGTTGCGGCATAGCGAAGTATGCGGCAACGATGAGGGAAACGAGGATTGTTAATTTTGGTCATAGCGGTTTGGTGTGCGACGCGGTTTGCAAGCGTCGGTTACTTGGGGTATCTGCGGATCTTATGGAAACCAGAGCCTTTCATTCCCCACTTGGGAGCAAGCGACTCTATACGAGCGTCGGTAATGCCCCACTTTGCAAGGAGGTCTCTGGCGAGTATCAGAAATTGCATCAACTGCGAGCGAGACCATTGCTCACTACCCTCCGAATGCTCCCAATCGCCATCCTTGTCTGTCACTTTCTGCGACATGATGGGATTGAACGCTATGCGAATCAAAAGGTATGCAAGTGCAAGGTCTTTCTGCTTTTCCGTCAATTCGGTAGCAGGGGTGCCAGCGTCAATGCCAGCGTCAATGAGAATACCTTTGACGGCACTCTCACTGACGGCTGCATTCGGGGAAATACTTTTGATGTATTCCTCGGCGGTGATGATCTGATTCTCGGTGTTGGCCATGGGTCAAGTCACGTTAGAGTTTAACCCTCGTAGTCCTTCCATACGGTTGCAATACCGTAGTCGTGAACGTTGTTGAACACGGGACCAGCGTAGAGTTCGCAGTCAATGACATTCAGGATGGGGTCTTCCTGCCATGAGTTGCGCACGGCAATACGACCCTCAACGAATGAGTAGCGGGTAGAGGGGTCAAGACCACCCATCTTCACACGGTCGATGAGAATGCTGTTCATGCACTTCATTTCGAAGGGGCGATATGCGCGGCTTGCGGCAACCATGTTGTGAATGTCGAATGCGGGTGCATCGGCAACGGGCTTGCCGTCTTCCTCGTGACGCGACTTGAAGTCAATCTCCTGGAACGGCCATACCTTCATGTCGTTGTGCAACCAGTCAAGAACATCGGTGCGAACCACCTTGACCTGTGAGGGGTTGTAGTAGTTCTTGCTTGCCTTGAATGCGGTCACAACAGAGGGATGCAGGACAATCTTATCCAGCAAATCCTTCGACAACTTCCAGTGGTCAACACCAAGGTTGAGAGTATCGGTAAGATACTTCTGGAAGGTCAGGATGTCCTCTACGACATCGGCATTGGTATTGGCTTTCAGCACAGGGGTAGCACCAGTGGTGTCCCAAATGTACCATTCCTTGCCGCTTTCGGGTGCAAGGAAGTTCTCGTCGGGAATCTGGAACTTGAAGTCGTAACGAGCACCGTCAACGGCTACGTCGTGGATTTCGCCTGTTGACATGGCTTGCATAACCATGTAGGAAAGTTCGTTGTGAACACCACCCAGCATGGCATCGGAGTTGTAGATGAAGCTGTCTGTCAGAGCCTCGCCAAAGGTAACGTTGCGGAGCTTTGCAGCCTTACGCAACTCAATCATATCATCCTTGGTGATGTTGAAGCCGTGACCTACCTGCGGCAGTGTTCCACCGTAGAACTCCCAGCCCATTGTGCTGCGCTGCGGCTTGCCGGAATGCGTACCAAGCACGCTGGCACGTACCAGAATCGGGGTCTTCTTGATACCCTGCTTCCATTCACGATCGTCGGTCGGCTCTCCCCACGAAGCAAACTGACGCCAGATTGCACGGTTGTACTTGGCGTTCACGTTGTCGAGGATCAGACCGAAGTTCTCAGCGTCCACATACTGATGCAGACCGCTGATACCATAAAGATTCATGTCTCTCATAATCTAATCTCCTTTTTAGTTTACTTGCGGTTTGAGAAACGGAAATAGCACTCGTTGTCACGAAGAGCCTTCTTCAGACTGGCTGTGAGAGGGGGCATACGACGCTCCAACACGGGCTTCTCCATGCAGTTCCAGATGTAGTCGATGTCGATGGCATAAGCATCGGGGTCGAGTACGTTGTCACAGTAGGTCAAACCGTTGGGGATGGCCTTGATTTTCTTCACAGAAGCAGACTCGGCTTCTGCAAGAACGTCACCCTGTGCAACGAAAGCAGTACCAGAGGTTACGACCTTCTTGTAGTAGGTCTTCTGGTTGTCGGGGGTCTCGTCGGTGGTAAGGGTTGCACCTGCATTGTCCTCATACCAACCCTCTGTCTTCGGGTTCTTGCCCGTAGTGTCTGTTACCTCCGTGTAAGAGGTCGAGCCGCCTGTGGAAACGGCATCTACGGTAAGAACGTCATAGTCAGCATTGCTGCTGTCAATGGCAATGACGGTGCTGAGATTGCTCACAGCCTGGGCCAAGTCAGAACCGACAACGAGCAACTTCATACCCACCTTGGCGATGGTTCCAGTCTCAAACTTCTCAATGGTGATCTTGTTTTCGCTTGCGTCAACACTCTTCACCTTGAAAGTGTAGATAGGAACAATGGTACGAGCCTGCTCATCGGCATAGACAAGTGTTCCAGCAGCCATGACGTTAGGAGCAACGGGCATCAGAGTGGGCTCGCACATGAAACCACCGACGGCAATCGTCGGCTTGCCCTCGTAGCACTTGCGGACACCACCAAAGCTCTTGCTGAACTTAATGTAGTTGTTGATAGTTCCTTGTCTCATGTTACTTTGTGTTTGAATTGTTTGTGTTCTGTTTCAAGTCCTGTTCGTGCTCGCGGGTTTCCCGCGAGAATCAAACAAAGGTCTTCTCTTGTTCGGTGGCGTAGTTGGCGTTGTCCTTTGCCTCTTGCTGCAACCTCGCAATGCGTTCCTTGACGAAATCACTGCCGCCACTGTTTCCTCCAGTGCCGTCGCCGCCGAAAGGCTTGCCGCCGTCTGCGTAGTAACGCTTGTAACGTTTCTCGTAGGCTGACACTGCCGATTGTTTCAGACCTTCGAATGTCGGGTTTTCACCGTATTCGATGTCATCCAAAGCATCGTCAATACATGCCTCGTTGTTGGCCTTCAGTGCGATAAGGTGCTTCTTGAGCTCGGACTTTACGCTGTTGAGCGTTGCGGTTTTCTCCCGCTCAATCTGTGACTTCATAAAGCTGGTCATGGTAGCAGTCATCTTGCCAAACTCACTTTCTGCGCCAGTAAGTCCTTCCAGTGCCTTCTTCACTGCGTCCTGTACTTTCGTGTCAAGATCGTAGGTAGATGTACCACCGTTACCACCATTGCCACCACCATTCTCAGGGTGTTCCTTCTTGTAGTCTTCCAATGCCTTGGCTACTGCCGCATTGATACGACCCTCAACATCTTTCTCATGCTGGGTGGCGTACTCCTTGGCGTAGTCTTCCTTGAACTTCTCGGTGAATGCCTTTTCGTCGAAACGCTTCTGTCCGGCAAACTGAATCAGTGTGGCTACGGGCAATTTCCACGTCTCGTCGGTAATCTTCGAGTCGTCGGCAAACATTGGTAAGACACTTTCGGCAATACCGTCAAATGTCTTGTCACTAATGACCTTCGCGTTGTCTTCTCCAACCTTGGTCTTCAAGTTCTGAATGAGAATGTCTTTCTCCATGTCGTAAAATGTTTAGTTTTTGTGTTGGTTGAACAGACCTTTTTTGTCTGTGCCTGTAATGATTTTTCCGCAAAATTATACTGAGAACAAACTTGTAAAGATATTTTATTTTGGAAATGTTTTGTTTTCCAAGCAAAAAAGATGTTATAGAGTCGTTTGCGAACTACCTTTGTGCCAAAAATGTAAATATTTTATGAGCGAACAGAACGGTTTAACTGGACTACATACGAAAGATGGAAAGCCCATCTATTCACACAGATATATCGAACAACTGCGAGCCAGAGAGAGTAGCAAAAAGGAGTCTAACTTCTTCATCGCTCAAAAAGGCGCACAGGAGTTTGGACTGAGCTGTGTGGCTGACATCATCGTTTTTGGAGGCAACAGAGGCGGTGGCAAAGCAAACACCTATGCTACACCTGTTGCTACGCCGTCTGGATTCAGAAAGATGGGGGATCTCGAAGTCGGAGACCTCATCTGTACGCCGTATAATGGGGTGCAGAAAGTGAGCAACATCTTCGAGCAAGGGGAAAACACAGTTTATATCTTCCACTTCGACGATGGAACAAGCATAACCTGCATGGATAATCATAGGTTCTGGGCGCGGACGAATAGCAGTGAAGACTTCCATGAAATGACTGCAAGGGAAATCATGGATAATTATGCCATAGACAGACCTTACCCGCTTTCTCTGCGTAGAGGAAAGACAGACTTTGTTGAGATTCCTCTTTGCGGCGAAGTAGAACTGAATGAGAAAAAGACGGCTATTGACCTGCCATTGCATCCGTTCATCCTCGGTTATATCAGTGGAACTGGATTCTGGCACTTCGACAAAGTGGGTGTCGCTCTTGAAAGCGATTACTTCCTGTGTAACAAGTTTCGCGCAATGGGCTACAAAGTCAGAACAAGCAGACGTGACGGGAATTGGTATCTGAGAGGACTGACGGATGAGAACCGCAGAAAGATTACTACAAGCCGTTCAAGACAACCTGCAAGGATTCCACCTGAATACAAGACTGCATCGGTAGCCGCAAGGTGGGAGTATCTGCGTGGTGTCATGTTCAAGAACGGACGTTCTATGCACAAACACCCGTACCTTGCCTTGCCAAATAAACTGCTGATTGAAGATATTGCAGAAGTAGCACGCTCACTCGGAATTTGGGCGAGAGTTTCACAGATTGACGATGATCCTGCAAAGATAGGATATTGGAAAGTTTCGTTTGTCGCACCTGACGATGGAGAATTGTTTGCAAGAACTAATTTCAAGTCACGGGCGCACGTCAACGCAAAGACTCCTACAACTCCTTCAGAAAGGAATATATTGACAAAGAAACTTCTTTATATCAAGAAAGGAAAGACAAAGCAGAACTGCCGTTGCATTACCGTCACGGGCAGAGACCATCTGTATATGACCGACGGCTACACCATCAACCACAACACCGTGACGATGCTCATGGAGCCGATGTACGACATTCGCAACAAACATTTCAATGGCATAATCTTCCGAAAAAACAAAGACGATTTCGAGAATATCATCAACGAAAGTAAACGCTGGTTCAACCACCTTGGCCGCTACAACAAGTCGAAAGATGATATGACTTGGAACTTCAAGACGGGTGCAAAACTTGGTCTTACCATCTACGACATGCCAATGTCTGACTTCGACACAAAGTTTCGTGGTCAACAGTTTGCGTACATCGGTATCGACGAGCTGCCGCAAATGCCGTTTGAAATGTTCAAGTTCCTTATGACTTCAAACCGAAACACGGTCGGAGTGCATTCGCGCATTCTCGGAACTTGCAACCCAGACCCGCTTTCATGGTTGAGAAAGTTTGTGGATTGGTGGATTGGAAAAGTTGACACCGTGTATTCAGACGGAAAAACTCACCCAGAAAGAAAAGGTTTTGCGATTCCAGAACGTGACGGAGTTGTTCGGTACTGCTATATGCCGGACGATTCTGTTGACAACATTATTTGGGGTGACACTCCAGAAGAAGTTTACGAACAATGCAAAGACCTCATTGATGATGCCTGGGACCCCGATTGGGAACAATACGGCTACACAAAGACTTCTTTCTTCGTGAAGTCGGTAACTTTCATCAAAGCAAGTTTGAAAGACAACAAGGCTCTGCTGAAGAACGACCCGGGGTATATAGCATCGCTGCTGAACCAGCCGCCAGAAATCCGAGCAAGGGAGTTTGACGGAAACTGGGATATCATAAAGATGGGCGACGATATGATTCAGGCACATCACCTCGACAAAATCTTTCAGAACGCGCAGATGGTGGGCGACAAAGTTCGACGCGCAACTTGCGACGTGGCAGGTGATGGTGGTGACAACTGTGTGACATGGTTCTGGATAGGACACCATGTAGCCGATGTCTATGTCTGTCGCCGAGACCCGTTTACTACCGTGAACCTACTGAAAGCAAAACTACAGGAATGGGGAGTTTTGGAACAGAATTTCGCTTATGACTTGAATGGTATGGGGCAGGTTTTGAAAGGCGCGTTTCCAAGTGCTGTCAAGTTCAACAACCAAGAGGCGGTTGACTTGAAAGACAAATACCTGTACGATAACAAGAAATCGCAGTGCGCGTATAAGTTTGCAGAAAGAACGCAGCAAGAGGGATGGAGCATTGAGCCAACTCTTCTTCGCAGAAAATACAAAATCGGAAAGGAAACAAAAACTCTTTACGACATTCTTCAGATTGAACGCAAATGCGTAAAACAGGACATGTCGAAAGAAGATAAGGGTTGGTGTCTTATCCACAAAGAGCAAATGAAAAACAAGGCGGTCGTAGGACATTCACCTGACTTCTTTGAGGCTCTCTTCATGCGAGAGATATTCGACATAAAGCATACACAGGCGGTCGTTCCGAAATGGCTACAAAACAAAGGTGGCAGAAGCCGCATAAGAACTATCAGAAAACTATCACCAAGACAATAACATAAACACAAATAGATATGGCTGAAAAGTTCACACAAACACAGCAGTTAAGAGACATTCTTACAAAGAAGCCTTTTACTCGCGTCTTACCCGATGGTCACTATGATCATGGTTACATCTGGAACAATGTTTCGGAAGTTCCTATCACACACGACTCCCTGCACAGGAAGATTGTTACACAAGAAGACTTCTTGCGTGAACTTGACCCTGCGGGGCATCTGATCAACGACAAAGAACTGTTCCCAGATGTTTGGCAACAGAATGAGGAAGATGGGAAGTGGTATATTCAGGAGATTCCTCGTTACGCTTTCTCGTTCCAACAAATCATTCTCGTTAAACACCTCACACATCTTTGCGGCAACGACATTCAGTTTGAACTTTCTGACAAGAGCGTGACGGAAGAAACTACCGAAGTGTTCAATGAGTTCAGAAATGGATGGGCGAACAAAAACATGGAGGTTGCATGGTATCAACTGGCAAAGTCTGTCAAAGCAACAGGTGACGGTGCTTTCGTCGGATTCCTTGACAAAGGTGAGTTTGGCTGGAAAGTTTTGTCTTTCCTCAATGGTGACAAACTATTCCCGCACTACGATTTGCGCACAGGAAAACTCAGTACATTCGCAAGAACGTATTGCAACTACTCGGAAGACGGAAGTGTAACAAAACGATACATTGACGTATGGGATGATACCTACTACTATCGTTTCGTGGCTGATGGCGACCCGAAAAACTTATTGGAGAAAGCAAAACAACTTATCTTCAAACTTTTCTCAACCGACGGCTACAAACTGGAATGGATGGAGCCACACGGCTTCGACACGATACCCGTTGCATACATGCGAGACGAAAACGGACCGTGCTGGACGTTCTCTGAAGAGACAATCGAAAACTATGAGATTGCTTTCTCTAACCTCGCACACAGCAACCACGACTTCGGCCTTCCTATCATGTATGTCAAAGGTGAGGGAAGTGAGGAAGTGACTACAAAGGATATGTCCTATGCCTCCAAGATCATGCTACTGCCTTCAGACGGAGAAATCGGTTTCCTCAACCGTCAGGATGCAAGCAACGCATACAAGGCAGAACTTGACAAACTCGAAGACAACATCTACAAGCAGTCATTCGCAGTGAAGACACCAGAACTGAAGTCTGGCGATACGCCTGGTGTTTCACTCAAAATCATGTATTCCGACGCATACGAGAAGGCTATGACCGACGCACAGGAATACGACGGCTGTGTTGACAAGATGATTGACATTTTTACTTGGGGATATGGTATTGAAAGCGAAAACCGTCTGGCGTTCCTCAACACAAACATTCGACACTACATTGAGCCGTATATCCACCTCAACATTACTGAGCTGACCACAAACCTCAACACAGCAGTTGTGGGTGGCTTCCTCTCAAAGCAGACAGCATCAGAGAAACTGCCGTACAGCACACCACAAGAATGGGAGCGCATACAGGCTGAAAAGAAGGCTGAACAAGAACATGAACTGCTACTTACAGAGCAGAAACTTGAAATCCAGTCGGAAATCTCCATCAGACAGGCTGAGGCTCTTGCGGAAATCGAAGCCGACTACACACAGGAAACAACGACTTCCACTTCTACCGACGAAAATGGTAATAAAACCACAACGAAAGGTCGGGCAAGGAAACGCACAAAAGGTAGCGTAGCAACGGCACGCGGTAGAAAGAACAAGTCTGGGAAGTCTTGGGATGAAAACGGCAATGAGATTGACCCAACAACAGGAAAGGCAAAGTCGAAGTGGGATAAGTGGGATGCAACCCATTAAGTAGTGTGCAAAGTGGTTCGCCAGCTTTGGAAAGAAGTTCAAGATGAGTAATACAATCAAAATATCACTCGATACGTCGCAATATAGACTGCCGACATCGGAAGACATCACTTCTGCAAAGCAGTTTATATTGCGACGTGAAGATTATGCCCGGGTGCTGGAGGCGAAAGTGGACGAATGCCTTGCTAACGCAGCACAGGAAATCGTCACCATCTGCTATAAGTACAACGTTGACCCGCAAAAGTTCTCTATCAGCAGCCAATACAACGAAAAAATGATGGCTGAAATAGCAGAAGTCATGGATAACGCAGAAGAGGAAATCCTTGATCTCATCTATGACTACTCCACAGCCACTGTGCCAGACGGTTCTCCGTCTGGAAGAAAAAATGCCCTCGCCGCATGGATTGCACTACTCGGACGCGGAAACCGAAACCTGCAAGACACTCTCGACGGCTATCTGTATAAGGCAATGAAAGATTGGGAAGCGGCAATAGCCGCGTTACGTTACGCAAATGTCGCAATGGCTGCTGCCGTCACAAAGGTCAAGTCTCACCTGCATTCCATCTACACCATGCCAGAGATAATGGCGACATTCGACCATGCCGACGATTTCAATGCGACATACATTCGCAATAAGGGTGTTCAAAAGGGTGCCGTTGGTATATCAAACAATGGTAGCACGAATGTCACCAATATGGCAAAGCTCACTCTTCAAATGGCTTGGATGAAAGAATTGTCAATGGAACATGAGGAAGATGGTGCTGCTGGCTATTATGTCCTACGCGGAAGCAGTTATCCATGCGAGACGTGTGATAGCATGGTCGGATTTCATAAAATGGAAGACATAGATGGCTACCCACCTTATCACGGACATTGCTGTTGCTATGTCATTCCTATATACGGCATTGATGGCAAAACAACAAACAATGAGCGCACACAGCGGGAAGATGCAGATGCGATTGCACAAGCAAGAGCAAAGTTTGATGCTTACAGCGAAGAATGGGAAAAGGAATACTTCAACCCCAGCAACGGTGGTTTTAACGTATATCACAAAAAACATCAATTCTCTAACGTCAAGCCTAATGGAGCAGCAATGAGTGGTGGCCAAGCAGAAAAGCACGTCGGACGTTTACTTGCAGATTTCGGAGCAAAACAGGTGGAGTTTCTTCAAGAAAATGGCAATGGTACAGCAAAGCCGGACATACGTTTTGACAATCGCACATGGGACGTGAAATATATTTCTACTGCAAATGAAAACACCATTAGAAAGTATATCGAAAACGCGAGGAAAGCGGATTGCGCTATTTTCTATTGGGATAGAAACAACAAACTTGAAGAATTGAAAAGTGCTGTGACAAGAACAATCGGCAAGTTCTCGAAAAAAGGCGAACTTTCAACCATACCAAGTATATTCTACATCAACAAAGATGGTTTGTTACAATGTATATTCGACAACAAATAAAAAGAGCTCCGAGCAACCATTTTGGTTGCTCGGACTTAGGTGCAGAATGCGGGGGCATGACCTCCCTCACTCATTCCGCACTGCAAAAGTAGTCAGAATATCTGAACTGACCAAGAAAAATCAAAGAAAATTTTTCAGAATCGTATTAAATTATGGAATTATCTAAGCAAAAACAAACAGAAGCGAAGAAATTGAACGTCACAATTCAATATCTTGTCATGGCAGATTTAATGAGTATCGGCTACTCTGAAAACGATGCTTATATCATCGCATACCCAGAGAACGAGGCTCTATCGGTACAACAGAACAACAGCATACGCAACAACATTGTCGAAAGCGTGAAGTTCAAGAAACTCTATGACTCCAGACGCTCCCGCGTAAAGGATGGAGTGGCAGCACCCGTACAGCTCGAAGAGGTGGAACTGGTAAGCACGGAAGAGGTAATGAAAGAAATTCTGCGCTCTGCAAAGCAACAGCCAGTAGGCTCAAAAGAACGTGCCGACCTCTTCGCAAAGTACAACGAAATCAAAGCGAAGAATGAGCAAGGTACTGAAGACGAAACCGACACCATCAACTTCGTGTTCCCATTGAAATGCAACCAATGTCCGCTACTCTACGCATACAACGAATATCTGAAGGAAAACAATCTGAAAGAGGTGAGACCCGTAGAAATGGGAAGAATAATGAGCATTTCACACAAAATCATTCAGGCGGCCATGGATGCAGAAGAGTAATTATGGCGAAATCGCCACAATAAGAAAAGTGGTCGAATTTGACCACTTTCCCGTTCTGTATGTCGCAATATTATTGCGACTTTCCTAAACCCATCGAAATCGGTGGGTTTATTCTTTACTCTCACCTTCAGAAAGGATTTCCATAGCCTCTTCTGCAATGTTTTCCTGATGGATGTCTTGCTCGGTAGGCTCGTTTTCCTTGACATGCTTTTCGTATTCCTTACGCCAGAGAAGAAAACGCTCAATGGTGTCTTTCGCGTCTTCAACGAAACTCTTTCCCTCTCTGGTTTCCTGCAACAAAGTGGGATTGGCGTATGCTGACGCAACCATTTCTACGCCGTGATGGAAGAAACCGTTGCATACACTCGACACGTAGAACATGTTTGAAATCGCGGTACGGATGAAACCCTCACCACGTCTGCGCTCTTCCATGTCCTCGCTCTGTGACCATTGGTAGGCAACAGTCAACATACCAAACATTTCGTAGGTCTGAGGAATACGCACAAGCCATGTGCCGTCAAGATCGCTCACATTGATACACTCAACGTTGACTTTTGCCTTTCCCTTTCCGACAACGGTTAAAGACTTCCAGAGACGGAAGTTTCCCATTCTCGCTGGTCGCCCAAAAGGAATACCGACAATAGCATCTTCTTTCGTTTGTTTCGATGCCATCGAAACTACTTTTGCTTTCTTTTCGCTCATAGTATGTCTCTTGATAGTTGGTCAATCAACGAAAAATGGTCAATAAACATTCTGTGAAATGCAAGTGCTCTCGCGTCGATTTGGATTGGCTCAAAGTATTCCTTCAAGTCAACTTTCATTACATACACCTCTGGACGCGGAATCTTATTTGCATCAACGCGCAACTTCTCAAACTCTTTCTTGAAATCTTTGAAGTGCTTGATGGCTTCTGAACAGTCAACGTCAACACCGATGGTGATACTTTTTCCTTTGGACTTCTTTTCTGCTTGATTGAGATAGCCCAGTTCCTCACGGACTTTCTTGCACATGTAGAAAAGTTCCAAGTCAGAACTTTCTCCGTTATCCATCATGGCAACGGGTTCTACGTCCTCACCGCGCAACACCTGCAAACATTTTTCCATCTGAAGGTACGCGAGAACCAGCTGCTCCCGACATTCATCAGGAGTCAACTGGCTTGCGAACGCGGCGAACTTCTTTTTGAGTTTCTTTGTCTTACTCATACTCGAATACGATTTGCGTTTTACTTACTTTTTCTGCCACCGCGTTTCGGTGCAGACTTTTCCTTGTTCTCTTTCTCGGAGGTTTCGCCCTCTACAGAACTTTCAGCAGGAGGAGTTTCTGTTTCTTGCTGGACCTGGCTCTCGCCACCATCGCCATTATCGGCATCGTGGTCGCCATCACCTTCACCTTGGCCATCGCCATCGGTGTCAGCGTTTTCTTCGCCACCATCGTTCACGTTATCCGTGTCAGAGTTGTCGGCGGTTTCGTCGTTGACAGCAGCAAGTTTCTCGGAAAGTTCTTTTGCCTCGTCTTCAAAGCCCTCTTCGAGCAACAGCGGTAACTGTTCCTCTTCTGGAAGTGCCTTGATTTCTGCAAGGCGATTAGCACGGGATTCAGCAAATTTCTTGGCTTTCTCCTGTTCCTGTTTCATCTGCGCCTCGGTGATGTCAGCAACCTCGTTGAAGCCACGCTTGCGCAACTCTGGAACAATCTGCTCCTGCGGCAATCGCATAATCTCTTCAATCTGTTTCGCCTTTTCCTCGGCACTGATACCATTCTTCGTTTCAGTTGCATCATTGGGCGCAATGGTGAAGCCGCCCATGTCAACAGTCTTTGGACTCTTCTGTCCTACTTGAATTTTTCCCATAGTTGTAAAAATGTTTTAGTGAAACAATATATTCTTGATAGTTTTTCGAGAATTAGCAAGAAATGGCAAGAAAATCCTCGACATCGAGATAGTCAATACCAAAGTTCTCGGCACATTTCTTGTCAGAGTCCGAAAACTGACCATCTTTGCCGCTGGCATCGCCAATCATCAGCATTTCAGACTTTGCGAAATGTTTGTTTTGCCCGATGATTTCTTCCGACAAAAGTTTCTGCAACATTCCCGTGTTTGGCTTGCGCATCGAATCAGTCTTGTCAAGCGAAGCGCAATATGTTCCTGCAATCCACTTCGGACAACTGTGCTTTCCATCAACAGTAATGTCATAACACAGATACCGATTGAGGAAATAGAGAATAGCATCTAACTTCGTCTCAAAGTCTTGCTTGGAAATGTACTCTGGTATGCCACCTTGATTGGTGACAACAAGCACATATTCCAGATCTGGCATCCAACGTATCTTATCCAGAACGTCTTTTCTGATTCTGAAATCAGTACAGTCCTCGGCAAATGTCTTACCGCTTGCGGTCTGGATCAATGTGCCGTCTAAATCGGCAAACAAAATCTTCTTTTCTCGTAAATTCATATCGTACTTTTCTTTTTGAAATGTTCGCAACTTTTCTGTGATAGCAATACACAAAACTTTCCGTCTGTATAATACGGACATCTGCCAAGCGTAGGCTCACCTTTCAACGAAATAGTGTTAAACTTCGTCTCAAAGGTGACATGGACGCAATCGCGGCAAACGTGTTGCACATCGCTATTCTGACTATTTCTCATTGTCTTGCTCATAATTCTGGCTTTGAGTTATAATCATACATGATACGCATGTAAGTTTTTACCTGCATGAGCCTACCCAACGTCTCATAGTGGATGCCCTCAAACTTCATCGCTCGGCGAAGCACCAGAGGTTTCATAAACCAGAAACTATTATCGTACATGGCGCGATAATACTCACTGCATGTCTTGCAGAAATACAACCTGTCTTCCAACAACCGCTTGTAGCAGATGCAGAAAGAAAGTGAAAGCAGGTTATCGTCGCTCTCAAACTTCTCCAATGGAACGGTCTCGTTCTTGAAAAGGGATTCAAAGGACTTCAAAAACTCCTTGAACTCCTTATAAGTCATTTCTTTTCCTGTCTTATTCATAATTCTGCCTGGTATATCATGTTGCAAATATCTTCGTATGTTTCTACGCAGTCGAAATGTGTTCCAGAATAAATGATAGTCCTGTGAGGAGGCTTTACTCCGAAATCCATTCTCTCTGCCGCATTGTCAATTACAGAATCAATGCAAGCAGCACGGATAGCCGCCTTTTTACCATCATAAATGGACGTTACTTCTATAAACTCTTTCAAATTCATACTTTCAATGCGTAAGCTATCTTTGTTTCACTGAATATGCCATAGACGTAGCCGGAACCTGTGCGCTTGCGGTTGCCGTTGCTCTCATGCCAGCCCAGCCTTGACATTTCACCGCCAAAGGCACGTTGGTTCAAAGGCTCCTGTAGCCATTTCTCGCAAAATGACACGTAATCTTCATAGATGGCACTCGCAGACACCCACTGCACCTTGTCTTCCCAATGACCAGACCTGCGGTTGCAGTTATAGCACTTCTTCGTCAGGAATACTTGCACGGTCTGACCGTTCTCCAGCATGTAGTTGGTCATTTCATCGTCACCTGCCTTGGTAGAATTGAACTGATAGCCGTCACGAACCAGCATCTTGTAGCCCTCTATCATCCAGTTACGGATGCCAGACAACTCCTTCGACAGCTCAGAACTCAACTCCCTGTTCATGTCTGCGGCACTCACCGTTGTCTTGAAAGGAATGAAGAGCAACCGACGTATCAATGCCTGATCCATCTTCTTGTTCACTGGCTTGTGGTTCATGTTGAAGACAAGGAAAGGTATGTCGTAGGCGGTCTCTGGATTGTGACCAAGTTTCCGCACGGTCTGAGGCTCACCACTGCACAATGCCTTGAACGTGTCGGAATACTTCGATATATCGTCTGCCTGTACCTCACTGCAATAGTTGAAGATCTTGCCGACAATCGACCCGACAAAACGCGCACGAACCTCTGGAGAGCCACTTATCAGTGTGTCGAGACCCATGTATGACATGTTATCAGCACCATAGACACCGCGAACAACGTCAAAAATCGTACTCTTGCCGTTTGCACCGCTTCCGATGAGCCATAGCGTCTCTTCTATCTTGTGGGTCATGCTCTTCCTGTCAACACAACCCAAGCCCAGATACTTCTGCAACTTCATTATCTCGCCTTTCGGCAATATCGACTGAAGGAACGACAACCATTTCGGACAACCTGCCGACGGATTGTAGTCGTATGGCAATATGCTGATAATCGGCATTCGGTCTTCAAAGGAATGGTAAACAGGATTCTCTATGTCAGTGAAATCCCATACGCCATTCTTGAACCCAATCACAGATGCAGACAGCTCCAATGGCGACATCGAAGCACCACCACGCGCACTATACATCAACTTGGAACGGGAATTTATCAAATCGGACTTCGGAACACCACCCTTTACCATGGCCTTGTTCAAGGCATTCTCCAACACAATGTCAGACAAAGGACACCATATCTTGCCGTTGAAGTAATAGACATCACCCATGTACGTCTTGAAGCATCCGGCACAGGCACTCAACACAACTTCCTGATAACCATAGACACGATCACCGAAACGAGCCTGCTGATAAGCACCACGCAGCAACTTCATGTCAAGCGACTTGTAAATAACACCGCTCAACTCGTCTATCAATGCCATCTTCTCTTGACCCGACTTCGCCCTATTTTGCTTTGCTTTATCGCTCATTCTTCGTGCCTTTTTTCGCAATGCACCTATACATACACATAAAACAATAAATATAAAAATTAAAATTACTAATATATATATTTTTGTTCATTTGGTTCATTTGGTACATCACGACGCAAAGGTAAGCCTTTATTTACAGGCGTTTCACAACAGCATTGGAAATGTTGACTATTCAAAAAAAAATACTTCATTTTGGTACATTCATACACGATTTTCGTACATCAACACACCATTTCAGATATGATTTAACATGAATTTAACATAGTTTCGACTCAAAAAAGCCAAAAATCACAATTTGGTACATTAAATAACGGAATCCCACTGTTTATCGGTGTTCCACAACATCACAATGCCAACAAAAGACGAAATTTCACGCAACGAAAATCAAAAAATCAAAATCAAAAAATGAAAAATTCCGACGAAAGGTCAGTACGGGTGCCCAATCATGTTAAAAGGGGGTGTACCCTGCCAAAATACGACAAAAGCAAGCGTTAAAAATGCCACATTATAAATATAATGTAACACACCGCCAAAACACACACCAAAACGACCACACACACCGCCAAAGACTCGCCTCAAATGCTTTATTTATCGTACTTTGCACAATTCCAACAACCGCAAACAAAACGCCTTCCAGACGTACAAAAACCACATGCAGCGCAACACTTCAGGCAAACAAAGCGTTTTATTATGTTTATTTTTGCCGTTCTGGATAATTCCAGATACACACACAACGACCAGACAAACGACCACACCCAAAAAAGCGCACACCTTCAGGAACGCAACCAGACGAAACGACAAACGGCAAAATAAATGCTATCTTTGCCCTTCTTCAACGTTTCAGGAACGCACACACACGACCAAATAAAAAACCTATTATTTGCCGTTTTGCTCAGATCCGTTTTTGTTGTCTGGTTGTTTTCGTTTGCTCAGATCATGATGCAGCACACGACCAGGAACGGACAAAACACACCTATATATATAAATATATGTATATCGTTTCATCAAAAAATAATATCTAAATATCAAAGCGAAAAACGCGCGAAAAACGGCAAAAACGCGCCTCAAATGTTAATTAACTGTTAAAAATGCACCCAAATCAAAGATTTTTATAAAATAATCAAAGATTTATTTGCACGTTTCAGATAATAGTATTATCTTTGCATCAGATTTAAGAAGGTAAGCGTACCTTCAGACCGTCAAAAGCGGTTTTTATCTTTGAAATTTTGTACCACTTCTAAATAATAGCAATTATGGAAAAAAAGACAAAGAAGGGAAATGTTGCGAATAATAGTAACAACGTTTCAAGTGTTTCAACTGTTGAAAATCTTGCACCCGTGCAAATTCCAGACGCAACCACAACGAAGGGCAAAGCAACGGCAAAGTTTACTTTAGTAGATGAAGCACAACAGACCGCGAACGCTGAGAAAATAGACAAAAACCAACTATTTAGTGTTGAATTGTCTGAGTATTTTTGTCCCGTTAAATTTGATGCCTCAACACTGGAGGCGAGTCTTTCTCCACTTGTTTCATCTGGTATCTTATCAGAAGACGCAAAAGCAAAAGCAATTGAAACGGCAAAGCGCGAATTTTTGGCCGCACACGAAAGCGAAATAAATGCAGCGCAAAACCTTACATTTGCGGAGGTTGTGGCAAAGTTGCAAGAAAACGAAAGTTTATATAAAAAGGTTTTAACCGCTTGCAACGTTTCAAGTCTGGAGGAGTCTTGCTATATTGACGAAAACGGCAAAGTTTTAATTTACCGTGCAAATCAATGTCAAGACAAAGAAGGAAACGACCGTTACCAGACCGCAACACTTCAGAAAACGGAAAACGGCAAAACTTTTGAAATGCCTCTTTTTGTTGAAGTGAGAGAGCAAACAACGGCAAACATTTTGCTTTCAATTCGATATTATGCAAGCAAACAGAACGCGATCAAATCTTTGCTTAACAAAGTAACAGACTACAGACGTATTTTAACAAACGTTGCAGACGTTGCAAGAAGGGCAAAGGAAAACGGCTTCAGTCTGGAACAAGTAACGGAACAAGTAACGAAAGTTTTTGCAGAAGTTGAGGAAACAAAGTAACTTTGAAAGTTACCAGAACGCGCAAAGCGGAGGCGAGTCTTTAAGATTTGCCTCCGCTTTTTCATGCTTTATTTTGAAGTGTTGCAAAAGTTTTGGATATTTGGAAAAACTACCAGAACAAAAGAAAAAGTTTGTTTTCTGGTTGTTTTACGTTCGAGTCGTAACATTCCACAAACAAAAGATTTTGCGCCTTGAGTTTCTGAAAGATGAAACTTGAGGCGCAAACTTTTAATAGTTCTTTGACATGATGAAGCCTCCACAAACTTACAAAGTTTGGAATGTGGCAAAGTTTTTCATTTCCTGCAAAGGTTGTGAAAGACTTTGCCCGTTATTGTTTGCGAAATGTTAAGCGGTGAAAGTCCGGCTAACATCTGCAAAAGTTTACGAGTTAAGCGACTGCAAAGGAAACAAACATTATTCCAGATTTACAAAGATTTGTGTTTGCGACCGAAACGGAAGGCGCAAAGATACGAGGCATTAAGAAAAGTCCATAATTGAATTTTATCATTTGGTTCTGGACGGTCTGGGAGTTTGCTTGCAAACTTTTCTTTGACGGTCTGGAATAATCTGGCGGTGGAGTTTGAAAGACAACTTTGCCGCTTCAATGTTTTACAATAAAATTCAGTCAACATGTTATTTGAGATTTCAGAGACTTTGCGCCAACTCTTTGGCGAAGAAAAGATGATCGAACTTGTTTGCTCATCAAGTATTGAACAATTAAAGATTTTGGCTTATGGATAAACAAAGACAAATTCCTTCCGCTCTCACTTTGCAATGGGAGCAGGAAGCCATCGAACAAAAGATTCCTTACACAGAGTTTGGAAACTTTATCAAGATGAAAGAAAACAACTACTGGCAAAGTCTGGAGTCAAAAGAAGAAACTCCACAAATCTTTGCCAACGCTGCACGCAACAAACTTACCGAGTACGGTAACAAAGTTGTGTTGGACTACTTTCTTGGCATTCCTCTGGTTGAAAGAATTTGCAAGTTTGCAAAGTACGACCTTGATGAAATGCAAAAGAAACTCTCTCATGGTTTTGCGGATGCAGAACAAAAAGAAAACTTCATCTATGAGCGTGAACACTGGTTTATGCGCCTGAAGGAAAAGATGAAAGAACACAGAATCTCAAAAGAAGTTCTTGAAAGTTTCGGACTTGACTGGAAACAATGCAAGACTTTCGCCTACCAGACTTTGTGATAAAAGTTTGGTGGTCATTCATTCAAAACTCAAATAATTATGGCAAAGAAAGTTTTTACATTCGTTGTCGGCACCCTGCTGCTAACTCCGTGTTTCATGGCATTGTGTTGTGATAGTGTTCTGTTCGTAACTTTCGCAACGGTTTACGGTGTAGTGCTGTGGCATTCTCCAAAGTTCAGTACGAGAATTAGAAAGTTCTGGTTCAACTTCTGGAAAATAAGCATCAAGCTCACCAACATCTACGAAGTACGATAAACTTTGCTCTTGAGAGTACGACAACTCTTGAGAGTACGACAATTAAAGTTTAACGATAAAATTCAAAGTACGATTATGAAAACATTAAGAATCTTTGCAGGAATAATTCTGCATCCAGTACGAGTTATTGCAATGAAGTTCTACCGCAAACGTGAGAACGAAGAACTTTTGATAAATGCCAGGCAGCGCACTTGGGAAAAGAACCATGAGCGTATGCACAATATGAGTCTTTTGACAAATACGGCTTACACCGAAAGTTTCCTCTACAAAAATCTTTACTACGGTGCTCCAGAATTGTAAGAACCAACTTCCTTCAGATTTGCGTCTGTTGGAAGTACGATAATGTTTCACACTCTAAATTCAGTAATTATGGAATTTTACAAAACAAAACTTTTCGGTGGTGAAGTCAATGTACTTTTCACGGGACCGAACTACTTTTTCTTTCACGGTTTCTACGGTGTAATCTGCATCGCTGAAAGAGTTGATGAAGTAGAACTTTCCAACACGTCAGACAACACGACAAACTGGAAGTCGAAGTTTATCCTCTACTCTGGGCACAGAGACGGAAAGATCGAGAAAGAAAGTTTTGCTCTGGCAAAGAAAATCATTGAGAAGTACGACCAGAAGTATGTGAAGAAAACTTTTGAGTACGAAGAAGTCATTACAGACCTTCACAGATGCTACGTCAAAGTTTCCTACGAACTCAATCACTTCTGACTCTTAGGCGGTACGAAAACAGTCTTTCGTATTGCCACGATATTATTCACACTAAATTTATGGCATTATGAAAGATTACAAAGTTGTAAACGGAATTAGTTTTGACCAGAGAACACCCGACGCGGTGTGCAATATCTTGGCAAACTATTGTGGTAACAGAAATCAGAGAGTACGAGTATTCTATGGTGACACCACAACTGGCAAAGATTGGTTTGAGTGTTATGACACTATCGGTTACGTTGGCAGAAGTACGGGAATGGTAAAGATTCCGCTTCTTGTTTCGACTTCACGAAGTTTGGGAGGCGGTGCAATTCTTGACCACTGCATCGTAAAAATAACCATTGACAAACAAACTGTCTATCAGCACAAAAACTATCATTGCCCTATCGAACAGCGAGGAAACGAACTTTACGACACTGAGAAGAATTGCTGCATTTACCGCAACTCAAAAGGTGTTGAGCGTGAACTTCAGTTCTTTCTTGGCTTGCGCAACTCTCACTAACTTTCTGGAGGTGTGACAACCTCCGAAAGTACGACATTTAATTCTAATGATATGGATAAGATTTGCAAAGACTGCCTATTCAACAAAGGTTGGTGCAACCGCTTAGTTATACCAGGCGGTATGGGAAGACGTGACGTTGTTGCAAGTTTCTACTTGAAAGACAACAAGTTCAACTATTATGAGCAGGGCAAAGTTAAAGCAGACAATAACAAGCCTAACTTTGAAAACTCTTGAACTTTTGGCGGTGTGAAAACCGCTGAAAGTACGATTATTCTCTAACCAATAAAAAATCATTCATTATGCGAATCAGTCAAGAAACTATTGAGACTCTGAAAAGTCAGGGCATCAATGTACGTTGGTTTCCAGAAGAAACTTACGAAGAGTTCAAGAAAGCTCAGTGGGAAAAAGAGTACAAACATTGGTTTGACTATTCAAAGAGTTCTTGCAAAGAACTGAATCCTCCGAGGAATGACGGTTCTTACCAGAGTTGGAACTTTGAAACTCTTGCAGAGTACGAAAAGCACATCAAAGAGTTTTGCGACCGAATCATTGACAGGCATTGCAGCCCATACGAGTACACAACTTTGTATGTGGAACACGATGGCGGTCAAATTCTTGTCAAGAAAGAAAACGTGAAGTCGAAAGAAATCACGGTTGAGTACGTCCAGAAACTTGTTGAGAAGGATCGGAAAGTCTATGCCGGAACATACGGAAAGTTTGCGATGGCTATGCAAAGACTTTGCAAGGAACGCGGCTACAACAACCGTTTTGTAGTTTATCCCACAACCTACGGCATCGGTGTCTGGCTCTTCTACAACTTCCATGCCGACAAAGACATTGCCAACATTGAAAGTTTGATGAAAGAACGCGGCATTGAATACTACAACGAGTATTCCGACCACCATTGGGTATATCGTTTCAAAGTATCGAAGAAACGCGAGAACATCGAAAGAATGTGCGCTTGAACAAAACTCTTGCAGACATTACAATCTGCGAGAGTACGATAAACTTCAAAACTTTAAGATTATGGAATTACAACAAGTTATGGCAATGACCAACGACCACGGAAAGAAATTTCTTAATATGTGGTTTGTGAAAAAGAACATTATCGGTGTTGAGAAAACCGAATCTAATGTTTGCCGGAAAGAGTTTACGATCATCTATTCCGAACTGAAAGGCGACATCTTCACAGCTGTTCTGCCATGTGCCGAAACCACAAACAACGGCTGTTGTTTCTTCGGAAACTTGGAGCATTTCGCAATGTGTTACGCTGAAGGAAAGTCAGGTGTCCGCTTACGTCTTAGAAATAGCGGGAAATTGATGTGGCCTGTCTGGTACACCGAGGAAGAAGACTTTGCAAGGTGGAAGGCTTGCTACGATGAAATAATGCAAAAGTATTCATAGTTTGCTTTATTTAGTGTGAATGGGCGCAGTCAATTAGTTTTGGCTGCGCCTTCTTTGTTTTAACCAAAATTCAATCAGTTATGGAAATCAAAGTTACAAAAAGAACTTTGTTGTGGCATCAGTCAAACGACATGTGTTGCAACTGGTATTGGAAAGTCCAAGGCCGCATCATCAATGACGCAGGAACACGTTACAGAAAGTTTCTATTCATAGTGCATTACGACTACGATGATATTGCAGAATGGTTTGAGCCAGACAATGACATCTGCCCTGCAATCACAGACAAAATGCACAAAGAGTATCTTGACGAACTTATCTGGGCATCCTACACGGACTTCATAAAGTCTTATGACGATTGCAAGCAATTCTATTCGCTATGCCGTGAAAGTATTGAGCATTGGAATGACATCGTGAGGCGTTGCGCCTGACACTTCTGCTGGAGAGCCTTGAAACTCTCTGGCAGACGATTGTTTCACCAAAAACTTTTTCAATTATGAAGACAAGAAATTATAAGACCTTACGCGGCATGATTTCCCAAGCATACGGAAGGGAAGTCAATTTCAATGATTTCAAAAAGGGTCAGTTCTACCACGACCGCCTCGGATGGGTAAACTTCCGGCTCCCAGAGAGTGAGCGACAGAAAGCCTACGAAATGTTTGCATCTGCTATCTATTCCAACGGAAAGTCAAACGCATGGAAACTCATGCGCTATAATGGCAAGAATTACGGCATACTTTCGCGTCTCACAATCATCTGCAAGCATTACGGCTTTCGTGGTGACTACTGCGCTGGTCAGGACTATCCTTCAGAAATTCGCACTATTCAGAAGATTATCCGCGAAAACTAACCTCCTGCAAACTTCTGTAGTCTTTGCCGACTACGGAAGTACGATTATTTACAAAACTTTTCAGTTATGACAAAAATGAAGCGTGGGAAATATCCCGTGAGAACTTTGCCGAGAACATATTACGGCATTTGCGATTTATGGAGATTCCCGAACTTTCATTACAGTGGAAGTATTGCCGGAATGAAAAATCTGTATTACGGATTAGACGCAAAACTCGTAAGATGTGGTGACTACATTTACAATGTTTCAAGCCAGCCATACATCTATGACAATGCCTTGCAAGCAAAGTAACTCTCTTTCCAGACTGAAACCAAGCCTTCAGTTTGGAGCCAAAACTTTTAATTCTTACAATTATGGCTATAACAAACAAAGAAATCATCACCAATCAGGTGAACAGAATCAACGAGAAAGCAGGTACAAACTTACTCCTGCGAAAAGCAAACGGTTACTAGTATCTTTGTCGTGAAGTGAATGGAAATAAACTTGAACCATATCCATTTAGCGGAACAAAGACTCGTAGAACCTCTGCACAGATGATTGAGTATCTTGCAGGTCTGGAAGATGCTATTGACGCAAGACCAACAAGAGTTTACTTTGTCAGGTGCGAGGTGAACGACCACGGCTGGGTAAACGGTTTCCATCACTTTGTTAAGTTGGAAGATGCCATCAAACTCATGCGCCAGTACGTTGCACGTCAGATTTGGCACGCAAGAGACGAGAGAAAGAAAGTCTTTCTCAAAGTCTTCGGTGATAGTGTCATGGATGATGTAAGCAGGAATCCTCAGAGAAGCCAGACAATCTTTGTTCGCATTGACAAAGACACTTTCGAGTATCGTGTCTGGAGTGCCGACTTGCTCTACACAGAACTTCCAAAGGATAAGAGCTTTAATTACTAACCCTCTGGACTTTCAAGAAACCGATCTTTCTTGAAAGTACGATTATCCAAAAGTATTCAGTTATGAAAAAAGAAGAAAAACTAAAGAAGTTACTGGAAAAGAAAAGCGACCTCGAACACCGCTTATACCTCGAACAATGCAGACAGCATGAGCGTATAAACAATATGGGTTGGGGCTACGGTATGCGTCACGCAAAACTAAACTTTTCCACCACGAAAGAAGACCGTCTGCTTGAACGCATCGAAAAGGTGAACAATCAGATTGCAGAACTTTCAAAAACTTAACAATGGATTGGGCGTAACAACCCAATTCTTTGCCACTAACCAATTAAATTCAATAATTATGGCAAAGAAATCCCACAAATGGTTATCACGTCTCATTGACAAGATAACAAAGTCCGATTGCCCGAACAACAACTATTTCATGTACTACGGACATCATGTGACATTGGAATCAGGTACACCCGACTATGTTTCCGTAAACATTGCAGAAGACAACAAAGGATGGAGAATCAACCAGATTGATTTTAACTTTGACTTTTGGACGAAAGGACTTGTCTTTGATGGCTACAACAACTATGACGAGCGCGATGTTATCATCACTGCGTTCAAAGAGTTTTACAGAGACTTGAGCATTGTTGATTATCCTTGGTATGAAGAATGGAAGTTCTATGAGCCAATGATTGACAATGAAGAATACGACCAAGAAACAATCATGCAGGAGTATAACGCCCTGCTTGAAAGAAAAGTGGCATAACTATGACTATCGGTTACTATTACAAAGAGTACGAGATCAACGGAACAAAGTATTTCGTGGCTCAGTATGCGGAAAAACCGCATTTCGTAAAGTTGTGGGAATATGGCTACGTCTATCCTCCACCATGTTGCAATGTCACTATCAGTCGTGGCTTACGCTCACGCCCAAACTTAAAAAGACTATTTGGAGCATAGCAACTCCAGTAGTCACCAAGTTTTACCAAAATGATAGAATTATGACAAAGAAAGAATTAGCGCAACTTCTCGAATGTATTACGGGGTGCGCAAAGAAGAAAGAGTATTCCATCCATGTCTGCTATCCTGAAGGATGGGAAAAGTATGGCGAAACTGACGGAAAAAGGTATTTCGTTGAAAGTGCATCCAATGCGGCCGGAACAAAACTTATCAAAGGCAGGATTACTCTCAAAGGTGAATACCTCGTTTCAAGAGGCAAGGAACTTCCATTCTGCAAGCCCAATGCCGTTGCGGAATACAGCAGCCATTGGCCGTATGATTTCTGTTACTTCTACAGACTTTAACCACCAAACTTTCTAACCCCTCTATGGATAGCGCAAACCAACACTTTGCGCTGTCCGCTATTGTCTAACCGATAAAACTTTTCAATTATGAGTAACGACTATGCAGCCTCTAACTTAGATACTATCAAATCAAACATCAGTGCTTACGTTTCGTATGCAGACGGTGTTGACACCTGCGAACTTGAAGACAAAGTAAAGGCAGCAGAACAAGCAGTGCAAGAACTTATTGACCTTATTCGTGGTAACGAAGTTATCCACTACAAAGGTTACAGAATCCGCATTGATGAAAGTTGGGAAGACGATGCAAACTTCCAAGTGTGTATCTACGACCAAGACGATGAAATGATTGATGGTGACTTCAACCGCGAAGGAACCTACGATGAAGTCTTGGAAGAAGCAAAATGGCACATCGACCGCATTGCTGCCTAATCTCTCTGGTAAGTACGACCGAACACCGTACTTGCCAACCAAATGTCTAACCCTATAAAATTCAATTACATTATGGAAAGAAAAGATTATGCAAACAAGTTTCAGGAAATCAAGAACGATATTCTGAAAGAAATCCGTGAACTTATCCCAGAGGATAGCGCACACCATTTCAGTGAGAAGTTCTACGTCCACTACATCGAAGGCGAAGTAGCAACCACAGAGATTTGTTCTGCCGTTGAAGTCTGGCACGGTGGCATGGTTGTGTTCATCGTACATCGTGACACAACAGCCAAAGATGAAGTCATTGAAGGCGAAAGCGTATTCATGTACGACCCCGACTCGTTCCTTGACATTCTCGAACACTTGAAGAAAGATATTCGGGAAAAGAAACTTTCCCACCTGCGAGACATCGTAAAGAAGCATGGTGGGAAAATTGATTTCGACGGAAGTTTCTCAATCAACATTGATGAACGTGACGAAAGCGCAAATGTTTGTGGCATTGCAGAAGGTTGTTGTTTGATGGGTCTTGGGCTTACAAGCGATGGCACCCTTGCAGTTCATAACACTTTTTGTGAAGATGAGTTCATCAACGAAGAAAGTTCACTCTTATCCGAAGACCTTGACAAGCTCATTGCATACGTTGAAAGTAAGACCAAACGAAAGTTTGTCGTTCGCGTGTCCGGCTCATTCTCACGAACATTTGAAATCGAAGCCAACAACTTTGACGAAGCACTTGCTGAAGCAAAGAAAGATTGGGAAGTCAACCCACTCATTCAAGAAGATGTAAACGGTGAAGATTGGGATGATTGGACGGACTACCCGGGCTAACTCTCACAGACCATTTTCGTACAACCACGAAGATGGTCACTATTTTCTAACCAATAAACATTTTCAATTATGACTATCGCATTTTACAAAGTAAACAATTCGCTCAACTACGAGCGACATGAGTTTGACCAATTCTGTGACCAACCGCAAGAAGTTCTGGATATGTTGCAAAGACTTCCAGAAGACGAAGTGAAGTTCTACGATGCCGACAAATATAGTTGGCAGTCCGAAACTCCATCACTTGCAGACTTCGAGAATGACTACAACGATGAGGAACTTGATGGTGGTTGGTGGTGCATTGTGATACAAGAGCCAAAGGAACAGAAAGAAACGCTGGAGTCGATGGTTTCCAAACACGCCTACAACGAGATTGTTGCTAAAGTGAAAGTGCAAGTCGGGGAGGAATCTTTCGACTACATCTTTCCTGCAATCAAGAAAGCACTTGAAGAAGGCTCTGGCAAAGTCCGCGAGGAAATACTTATCAACTGGCTCAACTGCGACTCCATGAGAGTTTGTACCTATTGTGGCAAAATCATGGAAGAAGGATGGTATCTGAATTGCAACGGCTACGCTTGCTCTGACGAATGTGCTGCTGAAAGCGAGGGTATCACGATGGAACAGTTTAAGAAATGGCGTATCTACAAAGATGATATTGTCTCATATCTCGAAGATGAGAACGAAGGTCGAAAGATTGAAGACCTCACAAAAGAAGAATGTGACGAAATCATTGACGAACTTTCAGACGATCTTGACTACTACTACACATCGTGGTACTAAACTTTATCTGTGAGCAGTTTTGCGACTGCTTGCAGAACTATTAACCAATAGTTACAATTATGGAAAGATTAGCAATTTTAGACCACGAAACCCACACGCTTTATGTGGGAGACGTTTCAGACGAAACGCTCGCAAAGTACGATGGCGAGGAAGAAGCCTACATCGAAGACAATTATGCCCTCGAAGAGTATTCCTGGGATTACATTGCCGCAACAGTTTACACAGCACCCGACGGAGAAATTACGGCAGGAGTTGACATCGCAAAACTCCACAAGAGCAAAAGAACTTGTGCCGTATGTGGAAAGGAAGTCACGCAAGGTTATCTTTTTGATGGTACAACGTGCCTTTGTTCCAAAGAATGTGCAACACATTTCTTTGCAGACGATGAAGGCTGTGTTGAAATTCTCATTGACGAAGCCGACCGTCTGGTATGGCATGACAATCTTCATAAGTCATAGCCGCATTTGTTCCCGAAGCGGTTTTCGGGAACAAAACGATTAAGTTTAACCAAATTAAAATTCATCAATTATGACCGATTTACAGAAAGACCAAGCCATCTATCAGGCTATGTATGAAATTGCAAACAATGTGTTTGACAATGCAATCGCAAACCATGCAGGGCTGCGAAAGTACATGAGTGAAAACGGAGGTATTGTATCAATCAACGACATTACAAAAGCTCGTTCCGATGTCTATACGATGATTGATTGCGTCACCAAGTTCAACGACCACACAAAAGAGGGTTTGCAAACTGTTACTGTTGATACTTTCACTTGCTCATTCCCTCCGATGAGGGTGTTTGAACTGGTGAAGTATTGGAAATCTCTTGCAAAGGCCAAGGGCGACATCTTCTTCACCTATGAGGAGGAAATTGAACGTGAGTTTGTCGGCTCTGTTGACATCACGCTCGACAACCCAGCGAATGCAAAGTTGCTCGCTAACTCTGTTGCTGACGATGAACTGCGACCCGTTATGAATAACGTGTTGCTTGAAATCAATGCAACATCTGGCGATATCAACTTTGTTGCATCCGATGGTCACGAACTTGGAGTTATCTCAAACAATCCTATTACAGTCTGCACACCTTATGCACAGGAAGACAGAGTGTTTCAGGCATTGTTTGGAAAGAACGACTGGAAACGTATCTGCGACTATGCACGAAAGGCAAAGTCTGCCATCACGTTTGAAATCTACGAGCGAGGGGCAGACGAACATGGTTACATGGAATGCACCGACACAATGATTGCCGTTCTTGGCGACACAAAGATAAAGAGCCAGCAGCACGGACGTTTCCCGAATTGGAAGAGCGTACTGCCAGACATTGCCGACATGAAGCACTTCGCGCTCTGTGACGAAGATGTGAAAGAAGCTCAGAAATGGCTCTCAAAAGTCAAGACCTACAGTGTTTACGATGCAGTTGACATCACAGCCTACAAAGGCTCAGACATCATCTACTTCGACTTTGAAGACCGCACACAGACTTACAGACTTTCCGCACCGTCTGACATTACAATCGGTGCAAGAGTCAGTATCAAACGTCTTCAGCAAAAGAAGTTCTGCGGTTTCCATCTTCCGAAGTGTGGTGGTGGCATCATCATTGACGATGAAAACACCGACCTCATGTTGCTCATGCCTGTTGAGGGTTTCTGCATTCACGACAAACATGATCGTGAAGTAGTCTATGAAGAGGACCTGGTGGCTGAACTTGTAGCAGCCTAATCTCTCAAAGGTGTGTTGGAACAGACATTCCATCACACTTCCATTCAAACAATAAAATTCAAATCTTTACGTTATGGAATTAAACAAAGTTATCCAACTTTCATCTGGACTCTTCGATGTTTCCGAACTTGGCAGAGACCAGAGAATCCTCTATTTCAAAGAGGAAGAGAAAATCATCATCAAGAGCAGTAGCCGTCTGGCAATGCTCGACAATGAGACAAAGTACGACGGGAAAGCAGAAGTCCTTACTGCAAGTCAGGCACACAGACGCTACCCGCAAGTGTTTACAAACTCTACAAAGACGCAGTTCAATGGTGAAATACGTACCATCATGCTCAGAGTACCTTCAGACATGTATGCGTTCTGTTGCCAGCAAGGTAACATCACCGCTTACCTGCGCTCTTTGATAGAGAAAGAAATGAAGAAAGTTATATGACAAAAGAAGAGGCATTACAAATTCCTGAACTGCAAATCAAACCAAACAGTTTGGTTGAGGATTGTTTCTTCTACAAAATGGCACTCGCAGGTAAAATCCCAGAACAATTCAAGCAAAAGGCTCTTTCATGGCTCGAAGGCAAAGAGAATGACCCTTGCTACAAGGGAGCGTTCATTGTTGCCGACATGATGATTGCCAATATTGAAAAGTATGGGGTTGCGTGTGCTGAATGGTGCAAAGAGTAGTGTGCTTTGCGGTTTTCACGCAAAGTAGAACAATCTGGAGCGGACTGAGTAACATCGTCCGCTCTTTCTATTGTCTAATCAAAAGAATGCAATTATGAACGAAAACAGAAAAGAACTTATCAAAGCCGTTCTGTTGTCTTTCAAGATAACAACCTACGACTTTGAGGAAATTCGTGGCACAACTGTCACGCTCTATAAGTTTCGTCCGCAAATCGGTGTTCGCGTGTCTCGTATTCGCGGACTCAAAGACGAACTTGCTGCAACACTCTGTGTTCCTTCAGTACGTATCATTGCACCGATGGAAGACGGATCTGTTGGAATTGAAGTTCCGAACAAAGACAGGGAAGTTCTGCAAATGTCTGACATTCTCAATTCATGGGAATATCAGAACACGGTCATGGAACTGCCTTGTGCTATCGGTCGGACAGTAACCAATGAAATCTTTATGGCTGACCTCGCAGAAATGCCGCATCTTCTTGTGGCTGGTGCAACAGGACAGGGAAAGTCCGTCGGTCTGAATGTTATTCTCATGTCTCTCTTGCATAAGAAGACTCCAGACGAATTACGCCTTGTCCTGATTGACCCGAAGAAAGTTGAACTTAACCTTTATTCAAAGATTGAGTCTTCTTATCTTGCATCACCTGTTATTACAGAGCCGGAAGATGCAGAGCAGAAACTTCAATCCGTCTGCGACCTCATGGATGAACGATACGAATTGTTAAGCTCGGTTGGTGTACGAAACATCAAAGAGTATAATGCAATTCCTATCGTAGAGAAACTACCATACGTCGTTGTCGTAATTGATGAATACGGCGACCTCGTTATGACTTCTGGCAAACAGATGGAACGTGCCATCTGCCGCATTGCACAGAAAGCCCGTGCCGTAGGTATTCACATGATTATCTCCACACAGCGACCGTCTGCAACAATCGTGACTGGAAACATCAAGGCAAACTTTCCTACCCGTATTGCTTTCCGTACAACAACGGGAACAGACTCCCGTGTTATTCTCGACCAGACAGGAGCAGAACGCCTGACAGGAAAGGGAGATATGATATTCTTCAGTGGGGCAGACACAACACGAATCCAATGCGCCTACGTTACTTTGGACGAAGTGAATGAAACATGCAACGACATCAACGAGCGTTATGCCGACCACAAAAGTACGATAATACTTAAAGAGCAGGAAGAGCAACAAGTGTACGTCCACGAAGTACGACTGACTGCACCCATCCATCGTTTCACCAAAGCAGCGGCATTTATAGTTGCCGACCAAGACGCTGTTTCGGAGGCGTGGGTAAAGGTGAATACAAAACTTGACTTCATGGACGCAAGACGTGTATTCAACCAGCTCATAGAACTTGGCATTGTGGAAAGTTGTAAGTCGCCGCATCATGTGCCAAACAGCCAGTTCCGTCGTGTACTCATGCACAATAAGGATGAAATATCACGTTTGATTGATAAGTTTTCGTAAAAAGATACAGATTCCCAACGATTTCTTTGGAAGCATCGGGCAAAACTAATACCTTTGTTCCGATGTTTTTACCAGCATATTGCTATATTTAGAGTGTACGGAGTCAGACAAATGGTATTGTCTGGCTCTTCTTTCTATTCGTAATTGATAGATTTTTTGGTTAGACGGGTGCCATTCATTAGTTTGGGTGGCACTTACTATTTATTGTGAAACTCTAAAAACATCTTAACAATGAGCAAAATTCTAAGTTTTGAACAGGAATGGACTCGCCGCAATCCCGGGCGAGTCCAAGTGCTTCGATACATGCGAGAAGCAATCGGAGTGAATGAAGTAGAGTGGCCGATGATAACCACTCTTAACCTTACGAAAGTAAGAGAGTATATCTGTGAAAAGATGGCAGGGAACAGTGCTTGCACATACCTCGCCATACTGAAGGCTTTTCTTGCAAGCTATGTGGACGAAAACCTCTTCCCTTGCAAGAACCCTCACAAAGAGTTGAAGGCTAAGCGTGTACCGTCAGAGCAAGTGGTATTGACAGCGGACGAAATCACGCGCATCGAGCGTTACAAGCCCAAGACGGAGAAAGAGAAGTGGGTTAAAGCCCAATTCCTGTGTGAGTATTATTGCCTTGCCCGCTCGTCAGACATTCAGCAACTCACGCCAGAGAACATTCAGGGTGACTTCATCACCTACGTCTCACAGAAGACGATGGTTGCAACGACCGTACCAATGCACAAGAATTTCCCAAAGTATTTCAAGCAACGAGGAAAGACTCTCGACCGTGCCAGTTTCAACCGCATCATCAAGCGCATCTGTAAGAATTGCGGAATCGACGATGAAGTAAAACTATTCTATCATGGGAAAACGCAAGTGCGAAAGAAGTACGAGCTGGTTGGATCTCACACCGCACGACGTTCTGGAGCAACGGAATTGGCTCGTCGTGACGTACCAATCGCCACCATCAGCAAGCTAATGAACCACACGAACACGCTGATCACCTCTCGCTACATCTTTGCCGACACCCGCAACCTCGGCGAAGAGGCAATGGGTTTCTTCAACGGCGAATAGAGAGGAATAAGCCGACGCACACCCAACAATGTACGTCGGCACAATAAAAAAAGACTTTTTACGTTATTTTAATAAAGAGAATTGTATGAATGACAACATCTACAAATTCGTCGCTACTCTTATCGGTGGCGCATTTCTGGCAATAGGTATGGTATGGGGTATGAGTAGCCTTAAAATCATTATCCCCGTTGTCTTGCTCATAATAGCAGGTACATTTGCCTATCAAGCGAAAAAGCACAAACTGGCGTCACAGGGTGCTACAAACGCTTTTTATTTGGCTGTCATGGCTATCATTGTAATCTTTATATTAGTTGGCCTTGGTAACTGCATTGGCGGTTGCACAAAAGGCGGAGGCGACACTCGCCAGCAGCGCATCGAAATGGGATTACCACCGTACTAAAACAAAAAATCTGGGGAGTAGCCCGAAAACTACTCCCCATTCAGACAACACTAAACACAAATCTCCCGTTCATCAGAATGGGATTTCTGGTATAATTTCACGCCATTGGTACGGTTTTTTCTTTATACCGCCATCGTACCAATCCGTATATTTCGTAGCATATAACTTGCACCTCATCGGATTTCTTTTCTGCAATTCTTTATATCCCAAATAAGCGTAAAAGAAATCTGTTTCCCGCTCAAACCCAAACAGCCTAATAGCATCATCCACACTTCCGAAAGTACGATAATTCGGGAACCACGTCTGCAAAAACAGCCGTAAATCGCTTGTGAGAGGACATTTCAGCCCACACGGGTCATTATCCCACAGTCCAAGAGAAAAACCGCCAGAACAAACGAGAATTTGTAGGAACAGCCTCAACTTGTAGAAGTAGTTGCCGACACAGCAATCTTCCAACATGTATGTCAGCACATCGAAGTACGAGCATTGCTGAGCTTTTGCAATCAATTCAACCTGTATGCCTATTGGTCTGACAAAAGATTCCTTGACATCTGTACTCGGTATTTCATAGGTCAAGATATGACATTCATTCCATAGTTTGTCAAACAATCGTGCTATCTTCCATCCATCGACACCACCAAAACGCTTATGTTGGTTCTTTCCAAGTGAGAGACTGACAAAAGAACGAGTCTCAAACCATTTCCAAGGACTGTCACCAATCATCTTTCGGAATGCCTGAACATGCTCCAGTGTCTTGTCACCATCATTCAATAGCAAACCAGCACAGACGGCTATTTCTTTGTCTTGCGCATTAGTGTAGTACGATGGCAGTAGCGTCATGGGCATCACGGGAAACTCACCGCGTTCTTTGTACCTCTGTGCCAACTCATGCAACCATGGTCGATGGTGTCTGGTGAAGTTCTCAAAGTATTCACCGACATTCTTCTTCCGCAACTCTGACAGTTCTTTCAGAAAAACGGCTCTATCAAGTTTCCTTGCTTTCATCATGTCTTAGAATAAACTTAATTGTTTCGGCTGCTCCTTGTCTGGGGCGTTACTTCCTGTTTTCTTTTTTCGTTCCTGCCAGATTCTCGTACCAAAGAACCGATTGGCATCACTGCATGGTCGTATGCTTGGTATGCCAGTAGGCATTGGCCACATCGCTTCATTTACGATATAACCATACCTCACTTTGTCTGGCTCACAAAGCGTATCATGGCAGATAGCCTCACCAAAGCAACCGTGCATAGCCATGTTAATTGCCGACATCTTACAACAGGTCAAATCAATGTCCTCACATACCAGATACGGCTCTCTCCATTGTTTTCTGTCAAAGATTGCCTTTGCCGCCAAAAGGTTTCTCCCACTTCCACATGACGGGTCACTTATCACAATCCTCTTGCCGAAAGATGTTCTTGCCGTCGGCTCTTCACCGTTGTATTTTGACAGCGATGTTTCTGCCATCAGGTCACACAGGCATGGTGGCGTAAAGAACTGAGCATTATTGTTGCCCTTGACGTGGATCTGCTGAAACAGGTCGCCGAAAGCGTCATACCAGGACTTCATCTTCAGTTCATGTTCCATCACCTCAAAATAGGTTCGCATCATCGAGTAGAACCTTTCGTTGTCCGATTGGTCGTACTTATCTCCCCATCCGGCAATAGGTGTCTGTAATGGATTGAAGAAACCAATGATGTAGTCAAGAAGGTCAACAAACACGTTTGTCACGTCTCTGCCTTTATCACGGGCAAGTGCGTTCAACTGGCTTTCAATTTCCTTTACCGTTGGTATTGTCTTCTTGCTTTCTTTCATATTCTTCACAACAAATACGGGAATTTACAGGGTACTCATTTCTACTGCAATACATTCGTTCAATTCGTCTTCCGTTCTCTATATAGAATGGTCTGACGTGGGCGCAAGTCGTACAGTTCGGTTCTTGCGCCCACCTCACATCTGTCTGATTACTCATTTTCGTCTCGTTGTTATAAGTTTCTGTAAAGTGGAAAAGTCTGGCATGATAGCCCACAAACTATTCCTCTGGTCATAGAAAGTCCTGCGTATCACACTGATCGCCGTACTCTTTCTTGTTCCGAAGATACCAGATGGAAATACTTTGTTGACTTCTTCTGCCATCTTTTGCGCCCATGTCTTCTTCAACTGCTTCATTTCATCCTCCGCATAACCATTCATGCGCTCTTGAACGGCATGAACTTTCTGGTGGCAGTCACGACAAAGCGTTATCAAGTCCCTGTCGTTCATTTCCGAAAGAGGGCGTATGTAGCAGATGTGGTGAACATTCATTTCTCCATCGCTCTTTCCGCATATCTGGCAGGTATGGCTATCCCTTGTCAAGACCCTGTTACGCTGCGCACTCCATTCAGGAGTTTCCAAATAGTCATACATAAGCGAAACTATCTGTTCAAAAACTTCAACTGCAAGTCCATCACAATCATGCGAGACACATTCTTGTCACGCATGTAATTTTCAATATCCTTGCAGTTCACATTGTCCTTAAATGCGGGCAGTACGGCATACAGGAAGTTCTTGTTGTGCGTCTTCAGAAACTCCCACATCTGGATTGCGTTCTCGTAGTTGAACTTCGTAGCCGCCTCCGATGTGCTGACAAGGCGCAGGCGGTTTCCGTCAAGTTTGCGGAAATACTTTGTCAGGTCATTGCCCTTGCTCGTACAGGTAATAATCAGCACAGGAGTCAGCAACTCATTCACAAGGTTCAGATACACGGTACGGGTGTAAACCCTGTCTCTTGTAGTCTGTTGGATGGTACGCAAAGTCTCATTGGCAGAACTTTCAGCAAACATCATGCGTACTTCAGGAATGTTCTCGGAATAGGTAGGCTTGTTGAACTGGTCATTGCCTGTGTAGAACTCTTCCCTGCCATGATCATTCCAACGACCAATTACCCAGAACTTCTGCACTTGGTATTTGGTCATAAACTTCTGATATTCCTCGCAGTGAATAACAGCCTTCGGATAGTCTTTCTTTACTTTCGTAATAACCAAGGCTATCGTCTCTTCATCAACAAAGGGCAAGCCGTCAACAACTGAATACGAATACCAAATTTTTTCTCTCAAGAACCAACGTCCACGACGGTAGCCCTTCACGAAACGAATAATACACTTCTGATTTTCGTTCTCTTCAAAATAAACTATCTTTGCCATATCTTTTATTGGTTATAATGTTTCGTCCTTTACGTTGTGATTGTATCACAACAATCATTTCATTGTTACCTTGAATTTCTCGCTAAGTTTCTCTATGCCTTATTTAGAGTTAGAATAATGTTGGTTGTCGAAGTCTGTCTGAAATCCGTTGCTGACAGATTTCAAAGTATTTGTCTGATAGTTCGATGCCAATCCAGTCTCGCTTTTCCTCGATGGCAGCAATAAGCGTACTGCCACTGCCAGCGAAGTTATCCAGTACCAAGTCACCCTCGTTGCTGTATGTCCGTATCAACCACCGCAGCAGGTTCACAGGCTTTGCCGTCGAGTGTAACCAATCAGCCTTGCTGTGACCTTTCGGGCATTTCACAATCGTACCCGGGTATTTGAAATCAGAAACTATAGTTTCGGCTGCTCCGAACTTCCCATAACAGGTATTTGTAATAGGTTTATTGAGTTTTCCCCTACTGTGATTACGTTGGTGTAGTTCACATCGAACCATCTGAGGGTTATAGGTCGGTGGTTTGTCGTAGAACACCAATACTTGCTCATGCTGACGCATTGGCATCTTCTTACAATTCAGGAAATTCGACTTGCGCACTTTATCCCACACAAAATCAAACTTAAACCACTTCTGATTGCTCATTATGAGTTTTGCCGCAAACACACCTTGACCAAAAAGCAGTATCGCACCATTGGGCTTGATGATACGCTTGTATTGGTTCCATAATGAAGGTAATGAAACCTCTTTATCCCATTGAGCATCGGGATTGCTCTTGTTTAACGTGCCGTATGGTGGATCTGCAAGAATTAAATCGACCGAATGACTTGGTATCTCCCGCATGAGTTGAAGGCAGTCACCATGATAGAGTTTGTTTCTTTCCATTACCATTCAAATAATTCACCTTGTCTGAAGGTGCTTTTGATACGTTTGTCGCACACTTCCCAATAGCATTTGTCTATCTCAAAACCAATATATTTTCGCTCTGTGTTAATGCAAGCAATGGCAGTAGTTCCACTCCCCATGAACGGATCAAGAACGACATCGCCTTTGTTTGTGCTGTTCTTGATAAGCAACTGGAAGAGTGCTACAGGCTTTGCGGAGTCATGTAGGTTGTTGCCGTTCTTGTCTTTGGGTTTTACATTTGGAACGGTGAGAATATCTGGAGTGCCACAGTCATTGATGGGTCTGTCCTTACCTTTCCTCAACAGGAAAATGTGTTCCAATCTCCCCATGTAGTATTTGCCGCAAATGGCTTGCACCTTATCCCATACCAGCAACTTCACGAAGTGAAACTTGCTTTTACCGATTACTTCAAAGAAGTGTGGCAGGTTTAGGTTGTTGCACATGATGTAACAATGAGATTCTGATTTCAGTACGCGGTAGAACTCTGGCAGATATTCTTCAATCTCAATGTCGTTATGCTCGAAAACCTTACCTTTCCTTGCAACGTCTGTAGTCCAATAACCAGACATCGTACCAGATGAGCCACGACTCGTCAGACGATATGGAGGGTCGGTAACAATGCAGTCAACACTCTCGTCTGGAATATCTCTCATCCCTGCAAGGCAATCAATGTTTAGAATTTGGTTATATTCCATTGTTATAGCGTAAACAGCCGTTCCGTTGGCTTGTAAGTATTCTTCTGATTCATGGCATTGGTGACTTGCTTTTCCCAAATGCACATGAAATCTTTTGGCATCTGGTATTCGCTTACAAACACACTATGCCCGTTGTCTTTCATCGCCCTGCACCAATCATAGAACCTGGCATAATCAAAACTCTTTGATGTCGAGTATTGTTTGGTGTCCTTATAGGGAATGTCGCAGTAGATGGTGGAGTGTTCCGACAATGGAATGTTATAGTAGTCTGAATGATACCAGTCAATGTCTCTGAGCTTTGGAACTTGCGCCAATGTGTTTCTTATCTGCTCACTGATATAGTCTCGCCCATTCACATCGTGACCGCTGTAACCACCATCAAAGAAACGACCGTTGAAACTACCCATGAAACCATACCAGCCTACTTCTGCATCGTAGAATGATATTGATGTGTCATTACCGAATTTCTTTTCATTGAAATACTCACGATAATGGTTATAAAGGTTCCGGCTTATCTCGGTAGGTGGATTCCAGCCGTAGTGAGTGAGCCTTACCCACATCGCCACCAGATATTTGTTCTTGTCATTGGCTATCCTGTGAAACGTCGGAGGCACTTTATCCAACAGGTTACAACCACCACAAAAGGCATCTACGAATGTGTCACCTGCTTTCATTCCAGAAAGCATAATCGGCAGAATGTCCTTGGCTATTCTGCCTTTACTTCCAAGATATTTCATACGTTATTCGTGTAATGTTGCTGATTAGAAGAGACTGAGCTGAATCAATGTTCTTCCGTCCTTTGTCTTTGTTTCTCCAAGACATTCGCTGCGGAAACGCTCTTCCTGTTTATCGTAAAACTCCTTGTTGATTTCGCATGACCAGAAATCAAATCCCATCTTGTATGCGGCTATTCTACTTGAGCCACTACCCAAATGGGAGTCAAAGATTTTATCGCCTTGTTTAGCAAAGGTTCTTAGTAGATAGTGGTACAGTTCTATTGGTTTGCTTGTAGGGTGCCAATTCACCTTATCTGCATTGCCACCTCTGTTTGATATTGTCACCAACTTTGCGGGTTTATCAAAGGAAGTCCAGGCAAACTCACATTGCGAAAAGTTTTCCCAGACCTGCTGTTTATCCCAACAGACGAAACAGCGACATGGCGGAAGAGGAAAGTAATTACCACCCCATACAATCTGATTTTTGCTGATTCTGTAAAGTTCATCCCAATACTCCTGTGTAGGTGCTATATCCCAACTCATATCATGCTTGTTGAGAGTGCGGTTTTTCAATTTTCCACTACCTGTAACGGATGATTTCTTCAGTTGGTAAGGTGGATCAACGATTGCAATGTCAAAGAACTTATCTGGAACTGTTTTCATGTAGGCTAAACAATCGGTATTGAAAACCTCACTTATTGTTTCCATTGTCACATTACACGAATAATGGTGCTACTACGTCACATTACCTTCATAATGTAGCGAGTTTCATTATCATTCTAATGAAATATACGCTTAAAGAAAAACCATCTGGTTTCGATGAACGCCTACAACATTCCATTGAATTATTGCGAAAGGCAGAGAAAATAGCTCTAAAATATGATGCCGAAAACGGATATTTCTTAGCGTTTTCTGGCGGCAAGGATTCGCAAGCATTATATCATGTGGCAAAACTTGCAGGTGTTAAATTTCGGGCGCACATGAACTTTACGAGTGTAGATCCCCCACAAGTCATTCGGTTTGTGCGCAAGCAATACCCAGATGTTATAACTCATGCGCCCCATAAAAGCATTTATCAGTTAGCCATTGATAGAGGTATTTTGCCTTCAATGCGTATTCGTTGGTGTTGTGCTGACCTCAAAGAAACAGCAGGGGCAGGGAAAGTAACACTTATAGGAATAAGAAAAGCCGAGAGTGCAAGAAGGGCAAAACGCCATGAAGTTGAGGTGCAAAGCAGAAAGTTCTCTGGTAGTTTGGAAGAATTTGGTGAATGGCAAGCACAGGAACTTGAGAAACGTGCGGCAAAACTCATTCGGAAAATGAAACGTGAGGGAAAGAAAGTCAATGAAGATGAATTTTCTCTCCAAAAAGACAATGAAGTAAGATGTATCAACGGGAAAGACAGCATACTTGTCTCTCCAATCTTTGAATGGTCTGTGCAAGACGTATGGTATTTCCTAAACTACGTCGTGAATGTGCCACATTGTGAACTATACGATATGGGGTATTCTCGAATAGGCTGCATCTTATGTCCGATGTCGCAATACAAGCAGAAAATCCGAGAAATGCAAGACTTCCCTCATGTGAAGCGAAATTGGATCAAGGCAATTAAAGCCATCCGTAGGGGGGGGGCTTCACCGAAGGATATATCTGGTGGAACATTCCAGCGAAAGGACTTGCGAGACATGTCAGCGGAAAGCTCAGAAATTGGGAGGGTGGATTGCCAACCCAGACAATGCGGCATGGGGCATTGGAACAGAAAGACCAACAAAGGAATATGGGCGGGTGTTTTTAGATAACCCCTCTGTAAATGGCGTTGCAGAGGGGGAAGACGTAGAAGATATTATAGCCGAGAATATATTTGATTGGTGGATTTCTGGAAAATCATATAACAAGTGGTATTCAGAGAAATTCCTTCAGCAAAAAATTGACTTTGGCGAAGAATAGAAACATTAGAATGATAATGTTACTTATTTGCTATTCAATTTTGCGGATGATGTCAATACTACGAATACCATTGTAACCTATGAGCCGTGAGTATGGATAATTCTTCACTTTTTCATATTCTGGCTGCGGGTCAAACACTATATTGAAATCAATATCGCATAAAACACTGTGAAGATGGTTAATTGGATGCTCATTCGGATTGGTGTACTTCGGAGAATACACACCTGCCATGAACAAACCGTTAATGCCATATTCAGGCTTTATGGACTTGAAAGTACATTCCTCGTATGCAAATTTGTTTTCCCATACATTATTTGTCGGGTTTTCAAGATACATGACATTCGGATTGTGTAATTCCTTGCCTGAATAGTCGTAGCCATGTTCACGAAAGAACTTCTGAGCCTCCAAAAGCCAATCCTCGCCCATATCGACAAAATGAGGAACGTCCTCATACTCCAAATCAAGTATGCTTGCTATTACACACTTATAACAATCACCATGTTTAGGATCGTCTATTCTTTGGTATATCTTTTTCATTTTTATATTTCATTATAGCGATAATGTGACACAATGAACATTGGGCTTATTGACGTTGACGGTCATGGTTTCCCCAACTTAGCCTTAATGAAGATTGCTGCTTACCACAAACGAAATGGCGATACAGTTGATTGGTACACCATCTTCGACCACTACGACATTGTGTATATGAGCAAGGTGTTTACACACAAGCCAGACTACATGCAGGTGATACCCAATGCAGACATGATTGAGAAAGGTGGCACGGGATATTCAATCACAAAACAACTGCCTCCAGAGATTGATATGTTACAGCCTGACTACTCAATCTATCCAGAAATAGACAGCAAGACGGCATACGGCTTTCTCACGCGAGGCTGTCCGAACAAATGTGCTTGGTGTGTAGTGCCAAAGAAAGAAGGTCTCATACGTCCTTACATGGACGTTGATGAGATTGCCATTGACGGAAGAAACCGCCTTATTCTCATGGATAACAATATCGTTGCAAGCGACTACGGATTGGGGCAGATTGAAAAGATAATATCACGCCGTTATCGTGTGGACTTCAATCAGGCATTGGATGCCCGCTTAATCACAGACGATATAGCCAAGATGCTCGTTAATGTCCGATGGCTTGATGGATATATCCGTTTGGGCTGTGACACTCCTAAACAGGTTGAGGTATGCGAAGATGTCATACAACGACTGTTCTCATTTGGTTATACTGGCGGTTTCCTACTATATACGATGTTACATGGCTCGTTGGAAGAGTGTTATCATCGCGTGTCGCATTGGCGAACAAAGTACGCTTCAAAGGTTCGGTGCCAGGCACAGCCAATGTTGGACTTCACAAAGCAGAAACAGGACATACCAAAGTGGCAGCAAGACATGGCTCGATGGTGTAACAAACGGCAAATCTACGGCTCATGCGACTTCAAAGACTATGAGCCAAGAAAAGGGTTCCGCTGTGAGAAATACTTTGATGAGGTCACATTATCGCTATATTGTAACTATTTACCTCGCGTCGTTACCTCGTATTTACGAATAATCGTATTGATTTCGTCGGCTGCTTCAAGCAAGGTGGTTCTGCCACCAAACATGGTTATCAAGTCTTCAGTAACAATGGCTTGCATCGCCTTGAAATGGATGAAGTCTGCCGCAGTCAAATCAACAATTTCCCATTCTTGATTTCGTTTCCTGAAACCCGTGTTGCAGTTGTGGGCGCACTTCTCGTTGAAGGTACGCCCACAATGTTTGCATTGATACTTCATTTGAGCTTGTCTTTTAACTCAAACCTAAAACATGCCCTGCAATGTGGGTCTATCAGACAACCTACATTGGGGTGATTGCACTCACCACGCGCAAACACATCGTATGAGTGGAACTTGCATTCCTTGCAATAGAATTGAGTGTAGTCCATTTCTTTAGCCAAGATTGTTGGGTTTCCAAGAGTCCTTTTCGTACTTCACTTCAATGCCACAACTCGTAGCAACGTCATGTTCAAGTTTACAACCGTGCGACCACTGCCAGTCTTGACACATGTAGATCGCATCGCATTGTAGCAGGTCTTGAATGTCTTTTCTCATGTGTATGCTCCAATGCGCTTCTGCGTCTATGCCGTTCTTGAGGGGATTGACAACTTCATCATAGAAACATTTGAGCATGTCTTCTACTTTCTGTGCGTATGCCCTGCGCTCTTCCAAGTCGTAGTGCGCAATAGGAAGTGATATATAAACTTTCTTTGCCATTGTTTTACCATTTGTCTTTAGTCCATAATTCTGATACCCTACGGAAGTCTTCGCCATCTGGCAAAGGACAGTTTTCTATCCATTCAGCATGGTCAACCTTTCAATACTTCAAGTTCTCTGGCAATGCGTCTCTGACTTCTGGAAATACTTTCAGTCGGAGGCTGCACTCCAGATACTTTCCATACCGATACTTCAACAGATTGTTGTTCGTCTGCCGAAAAATTTTCACATCGTCTGAGCTGTGAGGCGCAACAACGATTCCGTCTGCATAGTATCTGATTGCTCTGTCTATGTCACTCCACCAACAGCGAGACGTGTAGAGATAGATTTTTGGTCTCAACCCCATCTGCTCTGTAACCTCTCGAATACCCTTGCAGAGTCTTTCAAGTCGGTCTGGATAAAGCATAGGTTCGCCACCCGTTATCATTATCTCTTCGTAATCCCATCGGTCAACAACAGGAATGTCATTCACATTGAACTGCTTGTTGCAGCACATCGGACACCAATTAGGACAATTGGCTGTCACCAACAGGCGAAGTTTCTTGTTCTTTCCCATGTTCGTCTGATTGCTTTTCATCAAAGATGTGGTGCGGGTCATAGCCAGTCATGTCAATAATTAACTGACGAATACGCTCAGCGAACTTCGCTGTATTTTCCAAATCGACACGACCAGCCTTGATACCAATGTTTGAACAAATGTGCATAAACAGATAACACACGTTCATTAAATCACGCGGAAAGTAGTTTAGATCTACCGCCCACTGCTTATCTTCTGCTTCAAGAGCAATGTCAGCCCATTGGTTCAGACCATCACGGATAGCCTGATTGATTTCTTTGATAGCTTCTTGTTTTTCCATTTTTGAATAGTTTTACCTATCTTCTCTGTATTGTATAGGCACAGTTATCGCTTTGGTGCATTCCGAAAATGTAAGCCATTACGCGCATTTCCACTATTGATGGCATTCCAAAGTGACTTATGCGATAACCCTAAACGCTCGCAACATTCACGGATAGAACTGAAGACTTGACCAGTCTCTACGCAAAGCACAGGACGTTCCCAATACTTCTTCCGCTTTTCTTTCTTTGGTTTCACCTTCGGAGGTTGAGGAATTGTCTCTACAACCTCTGGCTTCTCCAAAGATTTCTTCCAGCGTTTACCAGACTTGATAATCTCTCGCTCAACCTGTTCTGGTGAGAAACGTACAAAGTTGTCAAAATCAAAAATCTGAATTTCGCAATCTTTGTGAAGAGCCTTAATAGTTATGAGATCGTCAAGATTTTCTGAGAAATACGAATTGACGCTTTTGCCGTCAACAAATACAGAGACAAGATAGTTATGTTTCATAAGCCAATGTAAGTTTTAGTTCTACTGGCTCGTCAGACCACGTTATCTTCGGTAGGACGAAACCTAATGACTCCATACGGGCAACTACCATTGTCACGCTGCCGTTGTATAGACCAACCCACACTTCAAGTATGGTGTCACGACTCGGCTTCTCTTCAAAGATACAGCCTTGACCGCTCTTGTTTACGGCATATTAAATTTTCAATGTGTTCATACCTTTACTTGTTTTATGGTGTACTAATCATCGGCGTATGGGTCTTGCGTCCTATCTACAACATAGTACATAACCCCATTCTCGCCCATCTTCGACTTGGAATCAAGTTCTGCAAGTTCCTCTTTCAACCGTCGCTCGAAACTTTCCTCTCCATCGTCACCGCATATCAGGTAGTCAACCCTCTGTGCGTAGATGGCAGCACGACGCAGAGCATATACTGCCTCTTCCATCCTACGCAACGTGGTTTCTGGAAAAGCATAGTTCATTGGCTGCTGGCGGGTTTCTTCAAACTCCTGCCGTTCGCTGTAACTCCATCTTTGTCTTGGAATGGGCTTACCGCTCAAAATAACCTCTTGTTCGGTCTGGTCTGCAATGTTTTCAATATGCCATTGCTTGTAGTCAAAATGTCCTCCGCTCATGGTTATGCTGTTTTTTGACGTTCAACATGTGGATGCTTGCGCTTATAGTTCGGGTCTCTTTCTCTCCCAATCACCTTATCAGCGGCCATTGATAGCAATTCGTCCTGGGTTAAACCAAGAATACCAGCAATATGGAAGACAACGGCATTGACATCGGCTAATTCGTCTATGAAATCGTCCAGATTTTCTTTGCTCTGATAGATGTCTTTTCCAGACGCTTCCATCAATTCGCCAAACTCTTCGCGCAGTTTTACTAATCGTAGATCAACGCTGGTTCCAAACTTTGCGTTGAACTTCTCCAATACTTGTTCCTTTTCCATTTTCAATATCTGAATGATGTGAAATGTATTATGACCAAAGGTTTTGATAAGTCGTAGCCTTTGAACCAATTGTACCAGTCGGCAAAAGCCAAACCGTCGTTCCGTGCCAACTTCTCGAAAAACTCATTGTGATTCTGTGTATGACCGTCAACAAATCCGTACCAAGATTCAAAGTCTTCAGATGGAAACTTGTCTATCTTCAACTGCTGAATACCAATACCATCCTCATGTGTAAGCCGTGCCAGTTCCACCTGTTTGCTACGATATGGCTTACCACTCCATTGCCGGATAGCAAGACATGCCTTGCCTTCTTCGATTTCCTTAAAGCGTTTCTGCCACAATTCATAGTTTGCTCGAATGGTGTGGAGTTTTTGCCACTTACCTTCTTCGTGCATAAAGGCAGCGAGGAATTTGTCTTTGAAGCCCGTCGGTTCACCAGCCCTTGCATGTGTCACAGGGAAGATCTGCGAAAGTGTGATAACGTATGTTTTCATACCAGTTCATATAGAAATAGCCCTGCATCGCATTTCAACGACACAGGGCTATTGCGGTTCGTTCTGTATGTTGCAATGTCATTGCAACTATTCCGTCTTCTCTTTGTTTGTAAGCGTCTGAAGGTGCTTGTCATTCTCCAGCACATCAAGAATGCGCGTCTTCACAACGTCGGCAATCTCATAGTCTGCATTGGAGTTCTTATAGACCTCTTCGACAACTGCCTTTCGTGCGGCCTCGTTGCTTGCAGCCTGTACCAGATGGAAGTGACTGACAGCCTTGGTCTTGGTGCGGACACCGCCTTTGCGGGTCTTGACTTCAACCTCTTCCGTAATGACAACCTTGACTTTGTAGTAACTTTCAGCCAAGGCATCGTCACTGAAACAGATTGTGCCGTACTTCGGTCGTACCATACCTGCAACGCTCTTGATGGGGCGATTGGCATAGTTCAGTTCGTCGCGGAGTTTCTTTTCGCCGTCAATGAATGATGCAGCCTCAACGACGTAGCGTTCTTTCACCTCTTTGGTGATTCCTTTTTCATTGGTTTCACTGAAAGCGAGTGTTGCTTCCATCCAGAAACCGCTTCTGTTTCTTAAATTTGCCATTGTTCTTTTGTTTTTTGAAATGAATTGTTAGTTTTACTTCTGGTTTCTCGCTTTGATACGAGCTTTGCGTTTACGCTTCATGCGGGCATGAGTGCGGTTATGTTTCTTGCCTTTCTTTGGCAAAAAGTCACGCTGTTCATGTTGGCAAGGGAAAACGGCATTTGGCATTACCATCGGTGGGATGGGAACACCGCGAGCCTGTAACGCCCTGATATACTTAGGAGAATTGACGTGAAGCACATCGCGCTTCTCCAACTTACCATTCTTTCCCTCAACATAATAATGTTCTGTGTAACGTCTTGATAAATGTGACATAGTTCATTCGTTTTACTTGTTTATATTCCTGTCTTTGATGTTCAAGCAATGATTACCATGCTCCTGATAGCAACGCAACAACTACGACCAGCAGAAGTAGTGTTGTGTATGTTGCGATATCATCGCAACTCAAACGATGTTTCCTGTGCCTTATATCCCCTCTGGCGTAGGTGATAACCTTTCCGTGAATACCAGGACACAACGCATTCAGCACATCGTACTTGTCAGCTCCGTATGCGTAACCAAGAATAAGAATACCTAAATCGTCCGAACGAAATGCCTCCCACCATCCAGAATGATCACGGGCGTAGGCTAATGCCTTTTTGATGGCATTTGCAAGCCTTGGACTGTTGCTTTTCTTGTATTTCTGTTTCATTTTAGTTTCCAGCCGTTAAGTTCATAAACAACCTTTCTCGCTTCTTCTTTCGTAGGATAGTCGTTGTAATGGGTTCCAGAACCACAACCATTACCATGATCGTGATACTGCCAAACACCCCACGACCTGCGATGTGGGGCATAGTAGTATTGTCCGTCTATCCTATTCATCGCTATCCCAGTGATTGACAACAAACGGTTCTTGAACGTAGGCGTTCTGCTTTGCGCTGTCAAGTTTAAGCGAAAGACTGTCACGCTGATATTCTGCCGAAACTCTCATGGCTCGTTCATTGACGAAATTCATAATCCACCCAAAGAAAACACAGGTGAAAAGAATGATGATTACAAGCATTGCCTTCGGTTCGCGTCTGGAGAATGCACCGATTGAACGGAATATACCTGCGACCAAACTAACAACACCGATGACGATTGACCAAACTATTCGCAATAAACCTACGAATACGCTTCGGATGGCAGAAAGAATGTATTTCTTCCAATCCTTGAATGAATTAAAAAGTTTCATTGTCGATAATATTAAGGGGTTGAACTTATTTCCACTATTAAACCATCGTCTTGGACGATGTAACGCTTTCCCCACTCAAGACCCAACTCTTTAAGAAGTTCGTCAACCTCAATAAGTGTTTTCTTACCGCAGTTGCGCATCTTTAGCAAATCGGTCTTGTGAAGTCTTGTTAGGTCGCCTATGGTCTCGATGGGGCTATCTACAATTTTGCCGTCAATTATTTCATGGTATGAATGAAGACAATTCAGTGCGCGTACAGAAAGATTGCAGTCAACAAGTCTCTTCGTGAGGATGCTGTCAGGCACTCCTTCCACTGTTCGCTCAACGGGTAGCGATGCCAAATTCTTTGCATTAAGTTCGAGTGTGGCAATCCTCGCTCTCAAACTTTCGTTTTCTTCTCTGAGTGTGTAGAATGGGGTGGCATTCTGCCGAATCATGCGCAACTCCTTTTCAAGTATCTGGCGTACACGCTCAAAAGTCACACCAAACTCATGCGCAATCGACCTCACATCTGCACCCTCGACTACCCGTTGGATAATCAAGCCTCCACGCTCCGTTGTCTGCACTCCATCACGCAACAGCCCATACACAATCGGAATGAAACGGGCAATCGTAAATCTGCTCTTTGCCAGAACTTTGTTTTCTGAAATGGAATTGCGATACTCTTCAACCGACTGCTTGTAATCTTCCGTCAACGTGCGAAGGCTTTTGAGGTAAGCATCGGCTGCTCCCTCTTCTACAACAATATCTGCATACTTGTCTTCAATCGCCTTGACACTTGACATCGTTACATAGTGGCAACCATCAAGTTTCTCTGCCTTCAGTAGTCCTTTGTCTATCCAGTTTCGGATAGTTTGCCTGGTCACGCCAAACATGGCAGCAACTTCAGACGCTTTTATATATTTCTGTTCCATAATTCTTCGTTATTTGCGTTGTGATTGAATCACAACTAAAACAAGCTCAACTGCATTCCAACTTCTTTCTTCGGTTCTGTGTTGATAAACAACGTGTCAAACATTGCCGTCATAACATCTACGACAATGCTGTTCCCTGCCAACTTATAACAGGCACTATTTGATATGCCGCTGCTCAATACAACATCAATGTCTGTTTCTGACATTCCCATAAGCCGGAAACACTCTCTCGGCGTGAGTTTCCTTATTCGCATGACTACGGGCATAATATCCTCATAGAATTGCATAAGGTCTTCCCTGTTCCAGTCAACTGGAAATTGCAGCGTACCTATGACGTATGCAACAAGTTCTGCCAACTTACCATGAGGATTCCAGTCGTGAGTTGCAACAAGTAACTTAGTCGAGACAATAAGAGGAACTTGTATCTTCTCTTCCACGCAGTTTCTCAACTTATACAACTCTGGAAAGATAACCTTAAACACCTTCAGACATTCGTCCTGTGTCTTTTCCTTTCCGTAGAGTTTCCTGCAAGCCCGATACACAACCCTCACATACCTGTGAAAGTCTCGCTGCTTGCGGTTTCCACGCAAGTTTTCATTATCTTGTTTCATATATTTCTGCTAATAAGCAATCCTTTGAAATGAAAGTTGTTATTGTTCCCATGATATGACCGCCAAGTGTCATGTACTTTCCTTTGGAGAATGTAGCACCTGTTTCGCCGTAGAGGTGTCGGCGCAATCTCTCGTCAGCTGTTCTTACACGGGCAATGTGACGTGCATCAATCCGTTTCATAGACCACCTTAATCTTTGGCTCTACGCCAGAATGTTGACCAACGACAAAACAAGGTGACAAACCTCTTACGTCATATACAGCACCATTCTGGTGACTGTTCCAGACAAAGCCTACAACGACTATCTTATCAGTCGGTTTCATAGGTAACAATGACTTTGGGCTGTTTGTGACCGCCACCGTTGCAAACGATCGTTGGTGACAGACCTTTTGCATCATAGACACGACCAGCCTGTGAATTGCTTTCCGTAAAGAACAAATAGCCTATCTGAATAACTTTGTCAATAGGTTTCATAAAGCATACCGACAAACTGATCTGTGTTACCACCGCTACCAGTAGAAGTATGGACGGTATTACTGACAAGAACCTTGTGATAGTTGATGATTTTACCTTTATGGTCTCTTGAATAACCATAAAGATACTTGTCACTCGGTTTCATAGACAACTTTTGCACCTGTTGTTCCCCAAACATTGTGGTACTGAAAATTGATTCTGCCTGTTTTATAGTAATTCGCTTTCAAAGTCCTGCAAACACCATCAGGCATTTCGTTCAACGGAAGGACATTACTCGGTTTCGATAACTTGTGTAACCCACCAATATCCTCCATCATTTATTCTTGTGTGTATCGTGCCAGCAATTCCAGCCTTATTATACATCTGATTATAGATGTCTATGAATACCCCCCCCCCCCCC
>CALFIU010000099.1 GCA_937877455.1 uncultured Bacteroidales bacterium | reverse complement strand
GGCTTTGAATGTATTTGTCATCTTCTGGTATTATTGCCGTAGAGCCGAGTAAACCAATGGCTTGCTCTGTCAAAGGAGTGATAATATCGCCCTTCTTCATAATAAACTCCTCGCGGACTGGTCCAGTATAATACAGATTGTCTTTGGATGTATTTAATTTGAAAGAGTTGTTTTGATAATCAAAGTTACCGCATGTTAAGCGTATATAGTTACCGGAAGTGGCATAGTATTCTCCAGCAAGACTTGCCCCTCGCTTGACATCCAACAATTCGCCAAGTTTATATTTCTTCAATTCCATTCTACTTCTCGTTCTTTAATCTAAAAAACTCCTTTTGTTGTTCTATCTCACGACGCAGTTCCTCTTGTGTCGGCATATAAGTGAGATACTTGGCAGCAAAGAGTTGGTCGTTGTTGTTGAGGATAGAATAATGCGCCACATCCTCGTCGGTATCAGAACAGAGCAGTATGCCGATAGTGGGGTTATGCCCTTCGGGGCGAACCAAGTCATCGTACATCTTGACATACATATCCATCTGACCAACATCTTGATAACGTAGTTTAGTTGTCTTCAAGTCAATGAGAACGAAGCAGCGAAGGTGGTAATTATAGAACACCAAATCGATATAATAGTCCTCCTTCTCCGTATGGATGTGTTTCTGGCGGTCAACAAATGCAAAGCCCTTTCCCAACTCCATCAAGAAAGAAATCAGGTGGTCGATAATGCTCTGTTCCAAATCGTTTTCAGAATAGTTGGTATTGTTTTTGAAACCCAAGAATTCAGCTACAACAGGGTTCTTCAGATACTCCAGTTTATCCTGCAAAGGCTTTGTTAACTGCACCATCTCGTCATGTACGATGGCTTTATCTTGTGACTGTAGCAAGCGATGGTAGTACTGCGAAGACACATTGCGTTGTAGGGTGCGAGTACTCCACATTTCTTTTGCAGCCTCGTTCTCATACCACGCCCGACCTTCTGCTGTGAGTTCCTGTAAGATAATACGATAGTGCGTCCACGATAGACGAATTGGATATTTTGCAGTCAGTGATTGCAAAATATTTATGTCTTTAGCTGATTTTCTACTCACTGCGTAGAAAATGTTTTCATATTCTTCATCGGCAGATTTTCCACTCGCTGCGTAGAAAAAGTTCGGAAAACTTTTGTAGAAAGAAATGAAATGATATAAGTTGGCGAGTTTATAGCCCTCGCCGTATCTCTGTATCAGCGATTTTGAGAGTTCCTTTAGCACCTGCTTTCCATACTCTGCACGTTGCTCTTTTAGTACTTCATGCTGAATACGCAAGCCAAGCAGCCAGTTACGCTTAATCAACGTTTCGTTTACTGCACTATAGGCCGCATGTTGTGCATGATCTATGATAAGACAAGCGTCCTCATACAGACTTTCAACATCTGATGTCCGTATAATCTTGTCAATTGGGGTTATCTCATTGTTTGCCATTTGCGCTCTATTTTGAATGCAAATGTACTAAAAATTAGGCACATAGAGGGGGACTGCATTCAAGACTTAACCTTGATAGCAGCCTTGCGGGACTGCAAACTGAATTTTGCGAGAAAATTATTCCGTTGTAATCTGCATGTCTTAGTCTTACACCAACCCTGCCATATACATTGGCGAATTCTCAAAATGTTTTTGAGCCATTTCCACACTTTTCTCAAAATGTTTCACGACTTCTCTTGAGAAAACATCTTGTAAATGGTTGGTATGACGAACAATGTGAGAATCGTTGCCGTGAGCAAGCCGCCAATAACCACTGTTGCAAGGGGGCGCTGCACTTCTGCACCGTCGCCCGAAGATAGTGCCATCGGAAGGAAGCCGAAAGATGCCACTAAGGCGGTCATTACAACAGGTCGCAGACGATGTGCGCAACCTTCGAGTATGCGTGCTCGCACATCGGTCATGCCCTGACGTTGCAAGGCGTTGAATTGACCCACCAACACAATGCCGTTCAATACCGCCACGCCAAACAGTGCTATGAAGCCAATTCCTGCCGAAATGCTCATAGGCATACCCCTGAGCCACAATGCTACAATGCCGCCTATTGCTGAAAGCGGAATGGCAGAGGCAACAAAAAGCGTTTCGCGCACACTTTTCAGCGTGGCATAGAGCAAGAGCAGAATCAACGCCAACGCCGCCGGAATGGCAACCATAAGCCTGTCGGTCGCAGTCTGAAGGTTCTCAAACTCGCCTCCAAACGTATAATGGTATCCGATGGGCGTCTTCAGGCGGTCGTCGAGTATGCGCTGAATGTCCTTTACAGTTGATGAGACGTCGCGTCCTTTGACGTTGAAGCCTACAAAAATGCTTCGTTCGCCGTCTTCGTGCGAAATTTGGGCAGGTGCCTCTTTGTAACTTATTGTCGCTATTTGTTTTAGCGGTACGCTTACGCCCGAAGGCGATGGCACAAAAAGGTCGTCGAAGGTGGAGAGGTCGTCGTTGCTGCCACGGTGGATTCTGAGCACGATGTCGAATTGGCGGTTCTCTTCCGTAACGCAGCCCGCAATCTTTCCGGCAAAGGCCGATTGCAGCACGTCGTTGGCCTGACGCACCGAAATGCCATATTTTGCCAACATCTGGCGGTTGTATTCCACCTGTAGCTGAGGCAAGCCGTTGACTTTCTCAACGTAGAGGCTTCCTACGCCCTCAACATTCTTGATGAGCCTCGAAACCTTGCCCGCAAGTTCCGCCAAAACCTCCGTGTCGCCACCGTAAATTTTGACCGCAACATCTTGTCGGATACCGGTTATCAATTCGTTGTTGCGCATCTGTATTGGCTGCGACATCTCTACTTCCAGTCCCGGAATCGCCTCCAAAGCCTCCTCCATCGCCTCCTGCAAGTCGTTTTTTGTATGCGCCGATGTCCATTCCGCCTTCGGTGTAAGTGCTATTAGCATGTCGGCACGCTCCACAGGCATAGGGTCGGTAGGTATCTCCGCTGAGCCAATGCGGGTAACAACTTGCTTTATTTCAGGGAATTGCGATTTGAGAATCTGCTCCGCCTTGGTGCAGGTCTCCACCATCTGAGTGAGCGACGTGCCTTGCGCCATACTGATTTCGGCGACAAAATCGCCCTCTTCGAGTGTCGGAATAAATTCAGCACCAAGCGTAGTCATCAGCAGTAACGATGCCACAAACAACGCCAACATGCAGGCTATCACCGTTTTACCGTGTTTGATGCACTTATCGACAAGTGGCAAATAAATTGCCTGCAGCTTCGACATAATCCAAGTGCTGAATCGGGTTGTCAGACTCTCAATGCGACTCAGCACTCCGCTTTCCGACCTGTTTTTCAGCAACACCGCCGACATCATCGGCACGTATGTCAGCGACAGCAAAAATGCACCGAGAATGGCGAAAAATATCGTCATGGCCATCGGGCGGAACATTTTGCCTTCAATCCCGACCAACGTCATCATTGGCAGATAGACTATCATTATGATAATCTCACCGAAGGCTGCCGACTGGCGTATCTTGCTCGACGAGTCGTAAACAAGGTTGTCGAAATCTGCCAGCTGTTTTTTGTCCGATGTTGCAATTCTCGACACTACAGCCTCCACTATTATCACCGCACCATCTACAATCATTCCGAAGTCGATGGCGCCGAGGCTCATAAGGTTGCCGCTGACACCGAACATCCGCATCATGCCAAAAGCAAAAAGCATTGCCAGTGGTATCACGGAGGCGACGACAAGTCCGGCACGAGTGTTTCCAAGAAACAGCACAAGTATGAAAATGACAATCAGTCCGCCTTCCACAAGGTTTCTGGCGATGGTGTTGGTAACTCGGTCGACCAATAAAGTCCTGTCGATGAACGGCTCTATAATCACCCCTTCCGGCAGGCTTTTTTGAATTGCCGCAATCTTTGTTTTGACATTCTTTATTACCTCCTGAAAATTTTCGTCTTTGAGCATTAGCGATATGCCCGCCACCACTTCACCTTCGCCGTTTCGCGTTACTGCGCCGTAGCGAGTGGCATGTCCGATGTGCACTTTGGCTATGTCGCCCACAAGCACGGGCACGTCGCCTTTGTTGGTGACGACGATTTTTTCAATATCGTCTACCGACTTGACAAGCCCCAATCCTCGGATATAGTATTGGTTCGACAGTCTTTCGATGTAGCCGCCGCCGGTATTCTCGTTATTCTCGTTGAGTGCGGTGTAGAGTTCTGCAATGGTGATGCCCATCGCATTGAGCCTTTCCAGCTCGATGTCAACCTCATATTGCTTGACGAAGCCACCCCAACCGCTTATTTCTGCTATTCCGGGCGTTCCCGATAGTTGTTTTCTGACAATCCAATCTTGAATGGTCCTGAGGTCGGTGAGGGAATACTTGTCCTCGAAACCTTTTTCCGCACGAATTGTGTAATGGTAGATTTCGCCAAGTCCTGTAGAGATAGGCGCAAGTTCAACCTCGACGTTGTCGGGCAGGTGCTCTTTGACGGCGGAGAGTTGCTGGCTGATGAGCTCGCGCGCCCAATAGTTGTCGGCTTTATCGTCGAAAACCATTGTGATTACCGCCATGCCGCTACGGCTGATGCTGCGACGTTCCTTGACTTGCGGAATGTTTGCCAACGCCATTTCAATAGGCGTGGTAACGTTCTGCTCCATCTCCTCCGTTCCCGTCGACTGCGAGGTTACGATAATCTGCACCTGATTGTTGGTGATGTCGGGCGTAGCATCAAAAGGCAGATTGACGAGCGACCAAACGCCCCACGCAACCAATGCACAAGCCATTATGCCCACTAATAATTTGTGGTCTATCGAAAATTTTATTATCCGTTGAAACATAAAATGTATGTACGATTTATAGTTTTACGATATACGATTTGTTTGTCGATTATTTTGATTTTCAGTATTTTATAAGAATGCCAATAATCGCTGAAACTCTACAACCGAACAGTCTGTTTCAGGTATGCGTGGCGATTTTTGCAAATACGCACACAGCCTAAAATCGGTCTGAAACGTGCCATTTGTGCTGATTACTCAAACTAAAAATCCACCCACAAGGCACCAACTCGTATCAACAAATTTTGGGAGGTTGCCAGATGCATGCAAAGACGAGATGCGAATAATTATTGTCGTAAGGGATATAGACAAAGTATTGAGGGACAGCCACTAATGTCGACCAAACCACACTGCGCACATTGACGAAATTGGCACAACAACTGCAACCCGAGAACGGCGAGCAGCAACAATGTCCGGCAGGACAAGCGGGATGCGAGTGACGAGCGCAATCCGTTGTGTGATCGTGGTAGCACAGATGCGAGTCGGAGAGAGCCGGCGCAACGTCCCAATTGCACGGCACGACCGACAGCAACACTACGAATATGGATAGCAGCAAAGAGATCGTCTTCATCACCAAAGATTTACAAATCCGATGGCAAAGATACAGATAAGAAATTGCAACTGGGTTGCAAAATTGAGGGGCTGTAGAGACGTGCCATGGCACGTCTCTACTATTTTTGCACCTGCGACACATTAAACCTATCCGCATCCCAACGAGCGACGTTGTTTTTAACATATTCGGCTATGCGGTTCATTTCATTGCGAGCGCGAATGATGCGGTCGTGAAAACGAGTTTGCCATGCGAACAACAGGGCGTGGGCGTTGGTGAAACGAGTGACGGATTGTTTGAAACCGCCGATTGTTGCAGATAGCCGACCCTGCATATTGGCGATTTTCTGCATTTTGTCGTTTTTGCCGATTGTAGAGACGCGCCATGGCACGTCTCTACCCGTTGCGGAATTGCAACAATCGTCGATGAAAATAATCATGTGAATGTGATTGGGCATTACGACATATTGTAATATTTCCGCATATATATTGTGTTGTGGTATTCCCTTGACACATTCGTCCGCATATCGTCCGATTTCCGAAAAACGCATTTCGCCACCGACAATTTCCCCGAAATAATGCACCATATTCCGTGTGCAGATGGTGACGAAATATGCGCCACCGTTGTAATCGTGCCACGTGGCGCGTGCCGATGGTATGCGGTATTTGTTGCGGAATAGGTTGTTGGACATTAGATTTTGTGTTTCAGATGGTTACGATGCGAATATAACGGTCCTAATGAAATTTTATTGTATTTATCATTGTAGAGACGATGTGCACATCGTCTCTACCCGCAATCAATCCATCGGTTTTATCATCTGTTCGATGAATGCGATTTCATCGTCTGTCAGATTATATTTTTCGTATAGCTGACGGTCTATTTCGGCTACCGATTTCGTTTCTTTACACATTTGTAGAGACGCGGCATGCCACGTCTCTACGACAACCAGACAAATCACCAATGTTTAAACACACTACATGTCTCATAGTTTCAGCGTGTTGAGATATTTTTCATTCACACCACCTGTCCCAGCTGCTCTTGGTTGTATTTGAAGAGCAGGAAGTTGAGGTCGTAGATGTTGTAATCTTTGTTGTTTGGGTGCATTATGTAATACTCAATTATCAGATCTGCCTTCGAGGCGTGCGAAATGGCGTAGCCCGCACTGTTCAAGAGTGTGCGCGTCTCGTCGATGTTGAGTTTAAGCGATATGGCAAGTGCCAAAATGGTGTTTTTATTGGGCGTGTAGTTTTCGTTCGATATTATTTTCGAGAACAATCGGCGGTCGATATTGGCATTTTTATACACCTCTACATTCGTCATGTTTTTCTCGCGTATATGTCTGAACAACAACCTATTGAAATTATCTTCGATATTTGAAAACGCATCGTCGATTGTATCGCTGTCTGAATCGTGCTCCGCTGTAACTTTATCGGCACACATCGTGGGCATATTCGAGTACCTCATACGCTTTATTTGCGCAAGCTCTTGTTCTCGCCATCGTTGGCGCATGTCACGGTCGTCTTTTACGAGGTTCTCATCGATGAAGCTCTGCACATTGGTGTAGAGTTTTTGCGCTGCCGAAAAGGCATCGTTGTTATACACAATCATATACACAGTCATGCTGCCGTCGTACTCGCCAAGGAAGTCGTGAATGGCTTTTATAGCGATGCTCAGCGCCTTGTCGGGTGGATAGCCGTAGATGCCCGACGAGATGAGCGGGAACGCCACCGACAGGAGTTTCTTCTGTGCGGCAAGCATGAGCGAGTTGTGGTAGCATTGGTAGAGTTGGCGTTCTTGCACCGTGTTGTCCTCGCTATAGATAGGTCCAGCGGCGTGAATGATGTAGCGAGCCTTCGATTTGAAGCCATCGGTGATGGCAGCTTCGCCCGTGCGAATGGGAGCCAAGCGGTCGCAAGCCTTCTGCAGCTGCTCGGCACCGGCGGCTCTAAAAATAGCACCGCACACGCCTCCACCTTGCTTGAGGCTCGTATTCGCCGCATTGACAATGGCGTCTACCGATAGTTGCGTAATGTCGTTTCTGCTGATTATTAGTGGCATAGCATTGAAAATTGAAAATTGAAAATTGAAAATTGAAAATTGAAAGTGTAAAACAAAAAATCCGATACAATTTAGTAAAAATCACATGTAAATAAGTTCAGTTCGATCTATTTTTTCAATCATCATTTCCTGTGTCATTCTGCATTTGTCGCTTTTGAGGCGACGTGTTTCTTGTGCGGTTTAGCAATTTTTGCATTGTAAAATAATTGTCGAACACATTAAATCTTACTGACATGGAAAGTAACATCACAGAACTTATCTTCATCATCGACAAGTCGGGCTCGATGTCGGGTTTGGAGAAGGATACCATTGGCGGCTTCAATTCAATGGTTGAGAAGCAACGCAACGAAAAGGGCACATGCCATATCTCGACGATATTTTTTGCCGACAATTCTTCGGTTATCCACAATCGCAAGAATATTGCTAACGTAGCTCTGCTAACACCTGCCGACTACGTGCCCAGTGGCAGCACAGCCTTGCTCGATGCCATTGGCGACGCAATCAACCACACGGTGAGGGTGCAACGTTATTTGTCCGAAGACGAGCGCGCGCACAAGGTGGTTTTCGTCATCATTACCGATGGCGAGGAGAATGCCTCGCGCAGATTTTCGATAGCGAAGATTAAACAGATGATTTCGCTTGAGAAAGAGAAGTATGGCTGGGAGTTCATGTTCCTGGGCGCAAACATCGACGCTATCGCTACGGCATCGAACATGGGCATCAGTGCAGACCGTGCCACCAACTTTGTTTGCGATGAGCAAGGCGTGGACATCAATTTCCGCTGCATGTCGAGAGCCGTGTCGTCGCTTCGCCAAAGTGGCAGGGTAGACGACGATTGGGCTGGCGAGATAAGCAGAGATTATGCTAAGCGCGGTCGCAAATAACCACGCAAAACAAAAGGGAGACGGCTTTAGTGGCTGTCTCCCTTTGCTTTAATTTTTTGCGGCAAACTCATCTGCAAAAGGCTTGAAGTTGCCTTCGGGGTTGTGGCTCTTGTGCGCATTGTGGTCGTCAAGAATGGCAAACACTATGCGCCGATATTTGTTGGCAAATTCAGGCTCTTCCAGCACCTCGTGAAATAGCTTTGCAATGTGTCGGGGCGGATTGCAAAATGCTCCACAGCCCAATGCACCAAGCACGAGTGCATCGTGTTGATGTGCCAAGCCGATGCGAAGAATGGTGCGAATCTTGTTTTTAGTCGGTTCTATTAGGTGGCTGGCAATGAGATTGTTGTGCGTTAATTCTGGTCGGTTGATAGCGGCAACGGCAATGAACGAAAGTGCTTGCGGATTGTCTATCAGAGCATAACCGTTTCCCTCGCTATCTCTGAAATATATTGCATTGGGCGTGTAGATGCCGCCAAAATTTCTGTCGAGTGGGTACTGCTTTGGCAACCTTTCAACGTCATATTGCGTCGCATACGGTGCAAATTGATAGAGCGAACGAAACAAATTTGTTCGGCGAAACAAAGTCTCTTCTTGTGCGCCAGCTCCATTCGCGACGCCTCCACCCGGATTTTGCCTGCT
>CALFIU010000098.1 GCA_937877455.1 uncultured Bacteroidales bacterium | reverse complement strand
CTAAATTAGTTATAGAAATTTTTTGCTCAGTTTAATATAAAATATTAATTTATACTATTAATTTTGAAGCTAGACAAAAAGAAGATATTGAAATTATTAATAAAGGTTTTAATATCATTGTGTCAGAGATTAAAAAAGAAAACAAAAGATTATAATTCAACATTTATATTAATTTTTAGATCTAAGGAAAATTCAGTTTATATAGATATTATATTTAAAGAAGCATAAATAAAAAAATTCTTTTATATTTAGGAATGAATTTATACCAGTTTTTACTCACATTTTTTCCTAAATTTTTTTGACACTTTCCATCTTCAATAAATTTTCCTTCTACCAGATTCGCATAGACTCAAAAAAATGCGTCTCTTGCGGTCTCTGTCAGACTGTCTGCAAACTGGATATTCCCGTTTACGAAAAGCCAGACAGCATGGACTGCATTCGTTGCGGAGACTGCAAGGCGGTCTGCCCCCACAATGCCATCACTCGGACGACTTTTTCAAAATCAGCTTCCTCCACTTACTGACAAAAAAACGCAAAACATGCTAGACTGTCTGTATGAAAGATTTTGAAAGCAATCTGGCAACGCTGGAGCAGTTGACCAATGATATAAAGCGCACGGACATTTCTCTTGAAGACGCACTCAAAGATTTTGAAGAAGGCATTCAGCTTGCAAGAGGCATGGAAAAAGAAATCGACAAAATAGATTTTTCGCGTTCAATACTTCTTTACTCACAAACAACAATGAACTCCAGCGATTATGATAAAGTTGCAGAAAAAATTGCAGAAACAATTACTTCAAAAAAAAGTTGTATAATGTTTAAAAAATTTGACACAGTGTGTAGGTCAGTGGCAGGTAGAGAAAAAAAACTTGAAGGTTTTGCTGCACATTTTGATGCTATACTTTTTGTGGCGGGAGCTAATAGTAGCAACGGAAAATATCTCTATACATCGTGTAAAAACGTAAATCCAAACACATATTATATAAGTTCGGAAAAAGATTTTGAACCTCAGATGTTTTCAAAGGTAAAAAAACTTGGCATTACAGGTGCAACATCTACCCCAAAGTGGCTGTTGCAACGTGTGGCAGAAGCCGCAGCAAAAATATAATGTTAATTTATATTGCTATAACAAATGTTTTTTTTTAAAGAAATTTTGCAATGCGTTATAATTTATGTTTTCTTAATTTTACACATACACTTGCGAAAGTTAAAATAATTATTTTTACAGCGTAAAAAAATTATAAAATGAAACTGGTACTAAATCTGTTTATATGTTTTTTTAAAATAGGTGCGTTTACTTTTGGCGGTGGTTACGCTATGATTTCAATGGTAAAAGACACCCTTGTTGACAAAAAAAAATGGATGGATGAAAAAGATTTTTGGGACAGCATAGCCCTTTCTCAAGCACTTCCTGGCGTATTTGCAATAAACATGGCACTCTATACTGGTTATAAAATAGCAGGTAAAGGTGGTGCAGCAGCAGCGGCATTTGGTGCAATGCTTCCATCACTTATAATTATAGCCGTTATTGCATCATACTTTGCTGATATGAACAACCATCCAATTGTAAAAAGCATTTTTTCTGGAATTAGGCCTTGCGTTGTGGCATTGATATTTGCACCAGGACTTGCAATGCTAAAAAAAGCAAATATAACCTACAAAACAGCATGGTTGCCAATTACAGCATGTTTACTTATTTGTTTTTGCGGTCTATCGCCAATTTATGTAATAATAGGTTCCATAGTTTTGGGGATTGTTCATCAGTTAAGAACTAAAAAAATCAAACAATAAAAATGATATATCTTCAATTATTTTGGGTATTTTTTAAAATTGGACTTTTCGGCTTTGGCGGCGGAATGGCGATGATTTCAATGATAAGAATGGAAGTTGTTGACGATTATCAATGGCTTTCGGGAGCAGATTTTGCCGACGTGTTAGCCATATCCCAAATGACACCTGGTCCTATTTCCATCAACACTGCCACATTTGTTGGCTATTCGCAAGCTGGAATTTTAGGGTCTATATTTGCTACATTAGCACTTTGTTTGCCAAGTGCATTGCTTATGATAGCTGTTTTGGCACTTTTTTTTAAGCATAAGGATTCGCCAGCTGTAAAAAATGTAATGAATTATATGCTTCCTGCAGTGGCTGGGTTAATTATTGCAGCTGCACTACTTATGTGTGATAACGACAATTTTAAATCACCACTTTCATATATAATTTTTGCAGCAACCATAACAGCCAATTATTTTTTTAAAACAAACCCAATTTTGCTTATAATCATCTCTGGTATAATAGGTTTTACAATTAATTAATTACTTTTTGAATTACAATATAATTTGATAAAAATTAGTTGTTTGTATGTTGTTTAATTTAAAAATATCAAAAGTTATAAAGAAACAAAAACCGAAAGACAATTTAGTTTATTTCGTTAAATTTGCTAAAAAAAAGTATAAATGAAATTGTAGTGCAATTTGTTGAAAATAAAAGCAGTAATTTTTTTGTCAATGGAAAAAAATAAACTATTTTTGCAACTGATTTTTGTAACAACAAATCATAAAATTAATGAAAAAAAAAATCTACACTTTCATTGTAATAATGCTGCTTATTCAAGCATGCAGTGAAGACAGCAGTTTGTATTCTACATACTTGCCATATTCAGAAAACCTATTTAAAACTACACAAAACATTGTTTTACATAGTACAGCCGCCTATACCGACTCGCTGGCGTATTATGACGATGAAACTGCCGAAGTTTGGGGTAAATTTGAGTTTTTTGGAAGCGACATTGCAAAATATGGACATTGTTGGTCAACCAATAGTAACAACGTTTTAATTAACAGCGATTCGTCAAACTGCACAATCCGAACAAACAGCGGTGATATAGAAAAATTTCCGTCATACATTACTGGACTTACACCAGAACAAACCTATTATTTAAGAACATACGCCATTTTGAGTAACGGTTTAATCGGTTATAACCCCAATATACTCAAATTTCGCACCGATGTACCCCACGACAAATGGTTTACATCGTCAACCTTAGGAAGTCTTGTGCGTTGCGATGCTGTATCAACATCATACATTAATTCAAACGGCGACACAACCATTTTTTACGGTCTTGGACGAACTGCTGGTACTTTTTACAGCGATTTTTACAGCATAACAAAAAATGGAAGCAATGTAGAAATAACACCTCTCAAAGATTTCCCTGGTGGTAAACGTTATGGTGCTGTTGCATTTACAATGAGTTATACCAACACATCAAAACAAAAGGTTAACAAGATATATGTTGGACTTGGTGCCGACCAAAATGGTGAATATAAAACAGATATTTGGGAATATGATCCAGAAGAGCGTAAGTGGGGGCAATTTGCAAAAGAATTTACAGGCGAAGGTCGAACAGGTGCCGTGGCATTTTCTATTGGACAATATGCCTACATTGGGCTCGGACGCGGAACAAAAAACGATGCTGTATTACCAGATTTTTATATATTCGACCCACAAAAAATAATATCATCGGTGTTAGAATTTAACCAACCAAAAGAAAGTCAAAGATTTCCAGGAAATATTATGGATGGTGCAACAACAATTGTTACAGACGATTATGTGTATATAGTTGGTGGTTTAACAGAATCTGGTTATTCAAACAAACTATATCGCGTAAGTCGTGAAAACGAAACCACTGTAGATATAAAATGGAAAGAGTTATCAAATCTTCCAACACAAGGAAGGGCATTTGGCGCAGGGTTTTCGATTAATGGAATAGTATATTACGGCACAGGCGAAGATGCCGACCAAACATTATCTGATTTTTATAAATACAATCCCTATCAAGGAGAATGGATTCGTTGTGCCGACTTTAAAAATGAAAACTTATCCACTGGAATTACACGTGCAGTTGGCTTTGCAATTGGCGACCGTGGTTGGATAGGTAGTGGATGTTCAAAAATTGGAATTACTGAAATAACAAACTATATATCTGTTTATCGTCCATAAAATATTTAACACATGAAAAAAATATTATTTATTATATTATTTATTATAAGCGTATTACAAAATTCAAACGCGCAAAAATGGGAATTTAACTATTTCGCATTAGAAATAGGTATTAACCACGGTTTTGCAGGAGCACCAGACACATTAAACAATTTTTTTGTAAAAACCGACAATGGAGATGTGGTTGTTTTTCCTAATTCTAATCTTGAATATACACCAGGATTTAATGCAGGATTACAGTTTCACCACGATTTTAACAACAATAGTATAGGATTGGTATTTGGAGCAAAATTTACAACCAATGGGTTCAAGGCTGGCTACACATCAAGCGATAAAAAAATATCACTAAAACAAACCAATCGTGTTTATGGTGTAGCAATACCACTATTTATAAAACTCAGTTCCGAATTATACAACAATCAAGCCTATTTCTATGCTGGAGCAGAATGTCAACTAAATTTTAATGCTTACACCATAGAAAAACTAAAAGATGAATCCCAAAAACGTCGCGTAAAAATAGATGATGGTGCACTTAACAAAATAGTTGTTCCAGTTTTTATTGGGTTTAACTATAAATTGTTCAACATGCGAGCCACCGTGATAACAAAAAACTTTTTAAATCGTGATTATCAAATGCCTGTAGGCGAAGGCAAGTATGCCCAAACAATAAAACCATACAAAACAATGCCAAGTGCCTTAATTTACATACAAACAGGGTTTGTAATTCCAATTTCACAATGGACAAAAAACCGCTCGTACATAATGAGCAAAATTTTTTAATCACAACGAAATATGAAAAGCATTTTATTATCGTTTTTAACAGCAACAATATTAATGATTTGGGCAAGTTGTGTAAACAATAGCACAGAAGAAAAACCACTTATATTCGATACCGTTGGCATAGGAAACATAAACCTACATTTAGAAACCTACCAATTAACCGACGGTTGGGGTTACAAAGTGTCGGTTGATGGTAAAAAATTAATCAACCAAAAAATAATTCCAACAATAACTGGTCGTCAACCATTTAAAACATCGCAAGACGCATATAAAGTGGGTCGATTAGTAACACAAAAACTTGCATCAGGCAGTACATTGCCATCGATAACAATTTCTGAACTTATAAACTTGGGTATTATAGAAAAAAAATAATTACATTTAAAATGGAAGTAGATATTACATCACTAAAAAAAGAATTTGTATCGTTGTTGAGAAGTACCAAACGAGATGGGATAGAGGAGGTTTTAGAAGAGTTAGACGATCTTGGCTTTTTTACCGCACCAGCCTCAACGCGTTTTCATCTCAACTATGACGGTGGACTTTGCGAACATTCGCTAAATGTATGCCGTGTGGCACTTAAACTGCGTAAAGATATGATTGAATTTAAACCCGAAATAGCCGAACTTTTGCCCGAAGATAGCGTTATAATCTCAGCATTGCTCCACGATGTTTGCAAAGCCGACATTTACAAAAAAGTTACCAAACATCGCAAATCAAAATCTGGAATAACAGAATCTTATCCAGGGTTTGATGTTGATTTTTCTAATTTTCCTCTTGGACATGGCGAAAAATCTGTTATAATGCTTTTGCGTTGTGGATTAGAAATGTCGGATTATGAAATAATGGCCATTCGTTGGCATATGGCTGCATGGGATTTGCCTTTTCAAAGTCTTGAAATAAAAAGCAATATCAACACAGCTCGCGACATTTGTCCTTTGTGTGGATTAATACAATCGGCTGATACGTTGGCCGCTAACATCTTAGAACGTTCCGACAAACAAGACGAAGATGATTATATTTATATTTCGTAAATTTGTTTAGTTTATAAATAGAGAATTTTACGTTGGTTATTGTTTTTCTATAACTTTTGATAACTTTAAATTTGGCTCAATTTCAAAAAAATATAATTTAATAAATTACACTTTACTTGTTAAAAAAATAAACATCTGATAATCAGCGATTATTTTTTTTTAAAAACTTGTTGTACTTCACAACAGGGTGAAAAATTATGCTTATTATTTGTTGTGGTATGTATTTTCAAGTGCTACATAGACTCAAGCCAAGGATTGGCGACTACTAAAGATATTGTTGCTTGAAAAGATCGTTTCGGTACACAATAGGGACGGTTGGAATTTGTGCTATATTTTCGATGACAAATCTGATGTCAACGGCGGTTATTACCTGAAAATCAACTCTTATGCCAAAACCTTGAAAGAGCGATGTTCATGAGTTTGGGGTGATTTTACTACAATAAAATCATGGCGATAAAATTAAAAGTCTGTACTTTATAAAATCACAATTAAAAAAATACAAAATGTTGTGATATAGATAATTACAATCAAATATTAATGAAGTGGGACAAACGTACACAAAATTATTTTGTGGTCATATAAGTTAATACTATATTTGCCCTATGCAAAATGGTCTAAATCGTTTTTTACCAACAATACGATTAATTTTACACTATAAATTTTTTGTTACACTAAATTTTATACTGAAAAAATGAGAAAAATCAACTTTCTTGCAATCACTACAGTCGCTATCTTGACTATCCAGTCGTGCGGCAACAATCAGCCGACTACGCAGACCACACCTGCCGAGCAGCTCATCGAGAGGCTCAAAAACTTGCAAACCAAGGGCGTGATGTTTGGTCATCAGGACGACCCGATGTATGGCCTCACGTGGGCTTACGACAAGGATTCGAGCGATGTCAAGAATGTCTGCGGCGATTATCCCGCCGTAATGGGTTTCGACATGGGCGGCATCGAAATCGCCGACCAAGCCAACCTCGACAGCGTGCCATTCACACGCATGACCGAAGAAATCAAGAACCACCATCGTCGCGGCGGAATCGTAACCCTCAGTTGGCATCCGCGCAACCCCTCCACCAACATCGACATGGGCGGACGTTCGGGTCAGAAATTCCCCGAAGGCTCGGCTTGGGACGTTTCGGACACGTCGGTTATTGCTAAAATTCTGCCCGGCGGTGAACTCAACGACGTTTTCAACACGTGGATGAACCGTGTGAGCGGCTTTCTGAAAACACTCACCGACGACAACGGCAACAAGATTCCTGTAATCTTGCGTCCGTGGCACGAAAATTCTGGCTCGTGGTTTTGGTGGGGCGAAAAATGGTGTACTCTCGACCAATACCGCGCACTTTGGAACATGCTCCAAGACAAACTCAAAGCCGACGGTTTTGACAATCTCGTTTGGTCGTATTCGCCCGGCATGGAGCCCAACCTCACCGAACAGCGTTTGCTCGTGCGTTATCCCGGCGACGACCGCACCGATATGATTGGTCTCGACGGTTATCAATGGACACCCGATGCTGAGGCAAAGCAGAATTTCATCGACCGTGGTCGTCAAAATCTCGAACTCCTCTGCAAAGTAGCCAAAGAACACAATCTCATCCCTGCGCTCACCGAATGTGGAATAAAAAACCTCACGGATTCTACTTGGTGGACCTCTACGCTGATGCCCACAGTTGACGGATTTCCAATTAGTTACCTGCTTGTGTGGCGCAATTACAAAAACGAATGGTTTGGACCCGCGCCGTCAAAACCCGATGCAGACGCTTTCCGTGAATACTACAAATCAGATAAATCATTGTTTGTCAGCGATATAAAGTAGTAATTTTCCATTGTCGACACAGGACAGAGTTACCGAAATCTGTTACATTTTGAGTTGATTAGTTATCCGATAAAGGGTGATGCAATGCTCAACGAATACACGCTTTTGGCACGTAGGAGCATGGCAAAAGGCTCTTTTGGCGAAAGTCTCGGCGTAATGGCGGACGCTGCTCGCGTTCAAAAAATGTTCAACGAACTTAACCTCTGGACCAATCATTACAACAATGAAATCCTCGGCGGCAAGTGGCAAAATTTTTTCAATTGGCAGCCTTACCATTGGTTTCGCTCCGAAAAAAACGAACAGCCAATCTGTACGCCCGAACTTTTTGTTAAAACCAAAAAATCACTTTCGCCACGTATTGTTGACGTTAAAAATGCAGTGGAAGTTGGTGGTGTCGAGATTGTTAGCGATGTTGATTGCGAGATTCCGCTGTGGATAAAGGCGGTTTCGCCAGTTAGGAATTTTTCTAAGGAAAAGGCTGACAATGTTTTTTGCAATGTTGAGATTAACGGCGAAAAATTTAAGGACTTACGCCAAATTCAACCGCCGCATTACGCCCGAACTTCTCAATTTTCGCACCTATTCTGTCGTAAATTACAACGAGTGGGCGCGCGTTGCTAGCGAATACGACAAACTTGCTTTGGATGCCGACGAACTTGGCAATCAACTGCCCGACGAACTAAAAAATGCTTGGTTTGAGTTGATTGGCTACCCTATAAAGGCCTGCGCCAACCTCTACGATATGTACTATGCACAAGCAATGAATCAGCGATTTGTCAAAAAGAACGACCCCTTGGCAAATAGTTGGGCGATGAGAGTAGCATATTGTTTTCAGATTGATGCTTTACTTGCTAAAAAATATCACACTATCAACGGTGGAAAATCGAATCAGACGGACCTTTCAGTGCCGACTGGGAGTCGATAGAAAAAAACTATGCGGGTTCTCCCGACTGGCTTCGAGATGCCAAAATCGGTTTTTGGGTTCATTTTGGTCCACAAGCGTTTGGTGAGAGTGGCGACTGGTATGCACGCAACCTCTACAAACAAGGACATCGCGCATATCAAAACCATTGCAAAAATTTCGGACATCCTTCAGAGTTTGGTTACAAGGACGAGCTGAACCATTGGAATCCGTCGCAACTTAATCCCAAAAAACTCACGGAACTATACAAAAAAGCAGGTGCGCGTTTTTTGATGATTCAGGGAGTCCATCACGATAATTTTGACCTTTGGGATTCTTATTACCAACCATGGAATGTCAAAAATATTGGACCAAAGCGCGATTTACTTCGTCAATGGACTGATGCCTGTCATAAAAATGGTCTAAGGTATGGTGTAACGTTTCACCATGAATACACTTGGTGGTGGCAGACGGCATTCGTCTCCGACAAAACTGGCGATAAAGCGGGTATACCTTACGATGGTCATCTAACCAAAGAGAACGGCAAAGGGAAATGGTGGGAAGGTCTCGACCCTCGGCGGCTTTATGGCATTGACCTTCGCGAATACGAGACTGTTGACGAAAAAGCGCACACCGACTGGAATGCACCCAAAGCGGGGATTTTTAGCCGTCATCTTGATTATGCAAAATGGTACGCTACGCAATGGGCTTTGCGCGTGATGGACGTTACCGCCAATTACGACCCCGATTTTATCTACACCGACGGTATTACGCAAGGTCCATTTGTCGGCGACGGTACTGGCACAGGTTTCAAATGCAACGCTATGTAGATAGTTTTGGCGGAATATTACAATCGTGTGCTAAAATCACGCAGAAAGGTCAATACGTTTAGCATTACCTCAATTCCGAAATTAAAAAAGTTAAAAACGGCAAAATATTGAAAACAAAATAGTTATAATATTTTGCCGTTACAAATATTTCACCTAAATTAGTGCTGTAAAAAAA
>CALFIU010000097.1 GCA_937877455.1 uncultured Bacteroidales bacterium | reverse complement strand
ACATGTGCAAAACAGCGTTGCAAAACTGCACGGGCATTTTGTACATGTGCAAAATAGCGTTGCAAAACTGCACGGGCATTTTGTACATGTGCAAAACAGCGTTGCAAAACTGCACGGGCATTTTGTACATGTGCAAAATAGCGTTGCAAAACTGCACGGGCATTTTGTACATGTGCAAAACAGCGTTGCAAAACTGCACGGGCATTTTGTACATGTGCAAAATCACTCGTGCACAAAATTAAAACATATAAAAAATTATTCCGTGACAACTTTACTTTTGTGTAATAAAAGTGTAATTATAACTATAAAAAAAAAAACGAAGTAATTTATTTTTGCTACAAAAACATTAAACAATTATAGTTTTAATATGTAATTACATATTGATTTTTATTACGTTAAACGATTAAGAAAAACTGAATAATAATAAAAAAAGGTAGCATAAATTTAGGAAAAAATATGCTACCACATAATGGTAAAAAAAAAATATTTTTTTATAATGCTTGGCGTTATTGTTTTAAAGCATTTTGCTTATATTTTGTAATCATCAGCCGATTCTATAAAACCATATTCCATAAGGATTTCTTCAAGACGCTCTTGTGTCATAGGCGTTGGAACTACAAACTGTTGATTTTCAATAACAGCTTGGGCAAGGTTTCGATATTCTTGAGCTTGACCCGTTTCAGGTTTATATTCGATAACTGTTTTTTTATGAATTTCAGCATGTTGAACAATGTTGTCGCGTGGAATAAAGTATAGAAGTTGAGTACCAAGTTCTTTTGCAAAAGCACGAAGAAGATCTTTTTCGTGGTCAACTTTTCGGCTATTGCAGATAATACCACCAAGACGAACACCACCCGTTTTTGCATAACGACGAATACCTTTTGCAATGTTGTTAGCAGCATAGAGAGCCATCATTTCGCCCGAAGCCACAATGTAGATTTCTTTGGCTTTACCCTCGCGAATAGGCATAGCAAAACCACCGCACACAACGTCACCAAGCACATCGTAGAAAACATAATCGAGGTCGTCGGTGTATGCACCGAGGTTTTCTAACATATTGATAGAAGTAATGATACCACGTCCTGCGCAGCCAACGCCAGGTTCTGGTCCACCAGATTCCACACAGCGAGTGCCGCCAAAACCAGTTTTCATAATTCTGTCGAGCGATATATCTTCGCCTTCGTCGCGAATAGTGTCGAGAACAGTTTTTTGAGCCAATCCACCCAAAAGAAGGCGTGTAGAATCGGCCTTTGGGTCGCAACCCACCACCATTACTTTTTTACCATGTTCTACCAAACCAGCTGTAAGGTTCTGTGTTGTAGTTGATTTACCAATACCACCTTTACCATAAATTGCAATTTGTCTTATTTCACTCATTTTATTATTTTTTGTTGTCTGTTTGTTATGTATTTATTGTAGTTGTTTTACCATCCTAACGTCGAAATTTTCAATTTTCAATTTTCAATTTTCAATTGTCAATTGTCAATTTTCAACCTACCTTCCTCCCACGCTTGCGGAATAAATCCTCTCCAAAAACTGCAATGCGCCTTTGTAGCCGATGTGCGAACGGTTGACGATGAGAGTTTCTGACGAAGGGGTGGAAATTTCAAAGAAAAGTGCGTTCTTTTGGGTTGCCAAATTCTGTTCCCACGAGGTGCCGAGGATGAGCGGTTTGCCTGCTGTAAACTCAACTGTTTCAATGAGTTTCTCCACTTCGTAGCCGTCTTCTTCAAAGTCGACATCGATGCTTACGCCTTCCGAAATGTTGTTTTTGAAATATTCGGTGATGGCGGGACGGAATTTCTGCGGAGTGTTGTCGGTGATTACCACGCGCTTGGGGATAAGACCGATTTGGTCGGCAAGAAACTTGCTGTAAGCCAAGGCGTAAGCGGCATCGGCTGTTACTACAAACTCGCTCGGCATTCCGTACCAATATTCGGCAAAAAATTCCGAAAAATGTTCGAGATAATAGTAGTAAATCTCCGACTCCGATTTGATGAAATCTTCGGATTTTTGCTTGTCAATACCAGCATAATCAACCACTTGACGGATGAATTTAGCCGTTGCTTCCTCGCCAACAGGGATTTCGGGAATGTGAAGGAAAGGTTGGTTGTATTTCTTTTGGAGATGCTCGGCGTTCTTGACACCAACCCACGGCGAAACCACAAGGTTGAACTGTGCCTGCGGAATCTTTTTCCATGCTGAAACGCCCGGATTTTCAGGGCCGAACAAAATGTTGACTTCCAATCCTGCGCCACGGAGAATGCGTGCAAGTTCCTGATAATCACCACGCCAATTTTGATTGTAGTATGGAGTTTCAAACCAAAGATTTACCAAGCCTTTTTGCTTTTCGCCGTCGTAATTGCCCACAAACTGGTCGATGATAGCGTCCACAACCACCTCGTGTCCGTAAAGGTTGTTACCCTTGAAACCCGCTGTGTTGGCATAGACAATCGGATAGCCCGCCTTTTGGTAATTGCCCACGAGGTCGGGAACGTTGTCGCCGATGAGTTCGCCGGTGCAGCCCGTGAGAACCACAAAAAGGTCGCCGTCGTAGATTTTGAGGGTTGATTTGATAAGGTTGTCGAGGGTTTTGATACCACCAAAAACCACGTCATTTTCGGTGGCATTTGAACTCGGCATATTGCCGCCGCCCGCCGCCACACTGCCCTGAAAACCGTTTTCAAAAGTCAGCATCGCAGTAGTTTTCAATTGGCAGCCCGACGAACAGTTTGCGATTGGAACCGCGCCCTTGATTGCGACAAAGGTGTTTGTTGCGCCCACCGCGCAGGCATATCATACATCGGATATTACCGAAGATTTTTTCTTTTTAATTTCAGTCATTTTATTTGATGTTTGTTTAATAATTTTATGGCGCAAAATTAGAACTTATGGATATTTTAACCAAGAAGATTGTAGAAATTAGATTTTTTTACCAAAAATGCGGTGATTACAAGATTATTTATAACGGAATGGGGCTAAGAAGGGGTGAAAAGAGAAAAAATTAGGCGGCAATGCAAAAAAGTTTCCGCTTTTTACGGGTAATTGAATGAAACTGTAATTTGATGCGGCAACAACATTCTTGTAATCAAGATATTATAATTTTTTTATAAAAAAGTTGGTAAAAGATTTTGTGGGAATGTGAAATAATTATTAACTTTGAGGTGTCAGATGGAACATGAGAACATCAGACGGTCAATGATAATAACTTTACTAAACTTTCGCAAGTGTTTTAAGAGCCAAAAAAAATAATAAAAAAGGCAGCAAAAATTTTGTAAATACACTGAAAATCAGTATATTTAAGCATTAAAAATAAAAAAAATTATGCTGCCAGACAAAATTACAAAAAATTTCAAAGAAATATCAAAATTCTTTGTTGAAAATTTCGA